>NZ_JANPJP010000160.1:0-2750 GCF_031425575.1 Phenylobacterium sp. | reverse complement strand
GGGTGGCGGCGGCCACGGCGGCAAGGGCGGCTGCGGAAAGTGCGGGGGGCACTAGTCCGGAATCCCTCCCCTGATGGATTGCTCTGCGAAAGTACCGAGCCCCCATCTGATCCTTTGGAAAGTGAGGATCGGGTTCGAGTTGAGGGGCGGTTTGCTGAGCTCTGGTCGGTCTCCGGTGTAATCTGGCTGGTCAGGCGTAGGAGAGCTTTGCTGCTCTCTTGAGATTGAACATTGCGAGGACGGCGAAGGCGCGGGAGGCGTTTCGTTGGAGGGTTGGGTATCTGGCCCTGGCCATGCCGTGGAAGCGTTTGAGTTGGCTGAACACGCCTTCGACGGGGGCTCGTCGCCGGGCGATCAGGTCGTTGCGCAGCTTGGCCCAGCCGGCGAGGACCGGCTCGGTCTTGTGCCGGCGATAGGAGATGCGGGGCTTGATGCCAGCCTCGCGCAGCGCCTGGCTGCGGGCCTTCTTGCTGTAGGCCTTGTCGCCATAGGCCGACTTCTCGTCGCCGCTGATCAACTCGTCCGCCACCTCGGTGTCCGAGGTCTTGGCCCCGGTGAACTGGCCCCGGCGGACCAGGCCGGAGCCTTCGTCCATGCCGATGTGCAGCTTGTAGCCGAAGTAGGCCTTGTTGTTCTTCCGCGTCCAGGTCGCATCCGGCTCCCTGGGATGCGTCGCCCCGGCCCCGTCCTTGATCGACGGCTTGTTGTGTTTGGCCGAGATCAGGGTGGCGTCCATCAGCGTGCCGCGCTTGAGGATCAGCCCCTTGGCCTCAAGCTGCGCCGTCACCGCCTCGAAGGCCCGCTCCATGATCCCGGTGCGGGCTGCGTCCTGCCGATAGCGGCAGAGGGTCGTCTCGTCGGGCGTGCGGTCCGACAGACCCCAGCCGCAAAACCGGCGGAACGACACCCGGTCCAGCAGCGAGGCCTCCAGCCCCGGGTCCGACAGGTCGTACATGGCCTGCAGGTACAGCGCCTTCAGCATCGACAACGCTTCATACGGCGGACGCCCGAACTCTCCGCTCCGAACCTCGCGCGCCAAGCCTTCCAGCGCACTCCAGTCCACCAGCGTCGCTATCCGGTCCAGCGTCTCGTTCGTTCCCAGCCGGGGGTCCGCAAACGCATCCGCAAAACCTGACATCAGAGCCTCCCTCAGCCACAGCCAAGGGAATCATCCTTCACAATCCGCCGCCACTACTTCCGCAGAGAAATCCATAAAGGGGAGGGATGGAGAACCGCGCGACCCTACAGCCGCTCGATGATCGTCACGTTGGCGAGACCGCCGCCTTCGCACATCGTCTGCAGGCCGTACTTGCCCTTGCGGTCGATCAACACGTTGAGCAGCGTCGCCATCAGCTTCGAACCCGAGCCGCCGAGCGGGTGGCCAAGGCTGATCGCGCCGCCGTGGACGTTCAGGCGGTCCGGATCAGCGCCCGTGGCCTGCAGCCACGCGACCGGCACCGAGGCGAAGGCTTCGTTGACCTCAAAGGCGTCGATGTCGCCGATCTTCAGGCCGCTCTTTTCCAGCGCCCGCAGGGTGGCCGGGATCGGGGCTTCCAGCATGATCACCGGATCGGCGCCGATGACGGTCATGTGGTGGATGCGGGCCAGCGGCTCGACGCCCAGTTGCTTCAGGCCCTTCTCGTTGACCACCAGCACGCCCGAGGCGCCGTCGCAGATCTGGCTGGAGGTGGCGGCGGTCAGGGCGCCGTCTTCCTGCAAGAGCTTCACGCCGCGCATGGCTTCCAGGCTGGCCTCGAAGCGGATGCCCTCGTCGACGGTGTGCTCTTCCTCGACGCCCTCGGCCGTCTTGATCTTGATCGGCACGATTTCGTTGGCGAACTTGCCGGCCTTGGTGGCCTCGATCGCCTTGCGGTGGCTGTTGTAGCCGAACTCGTCGAGCTGGTCCTTGGTCAGGCCGTACTTCTTGGCGATCATCTCGGCGCCGGCGAACTGGCTGAACTGGATGTTCGGGTAGCGCTCCTGGATGTTCGGGCTCATGTAGCTGCCCATGCCGGCCTTCAGGGCCAGGATGGCCGGGGTGCCCATCGGCACGCGGCTCATGCTCTCGACGCCCGAGGCGATGACGATGTCCATGGCGCCCGACATCACCGCCTGGGCGGCGAAGTGGATAGCCTGCTGCGAGGAGCCGCTCTGGCGATCGACGCTGGTGCCCGGCACGCTTTCCGGCAGGGACGAGGCGAGGATGGCGTTGCGGGCGATGT
Source organism: Phenylobacterium sp. (assembly GCF_031425575.1). Classification (GTDB taxonomy): domain Bacteria; phylum Pseudomonadota; class Alphaproteobacteria; order Caulobacterales; family Caulobacteraceae; genus Phenylobacterium. The sequence goes on along the minus strand of NZ_JANPJP010000160.1, from coordinate 528 downwards.
TCACCGACTGCTCACCGGCCTGGCCGACACAGCCCATGATGACGTCCTCGACGAGCGCCGGATCGGCGTCGACGTCCTTGATCAGGCCTTCGAGGATCTGGGCGGCGAGGTCGGCGGGGTGCCAACCGGCGAGCCGGCCACCCTTGCGGCCTCCGGCGGTGCGTTTGGCGGCGACGATATAGGCTTCGGCCATGGGTGGCTCCCGGTGTGCTCGTTTACGTTCACGGGAAGATAGGCGAACGGAACCGGGCGCAAAAGTATGACGTAAGGTGACGGGTGCGTCTTTTTTGGAAACCCTAGTCCGTATGCACCCGCCGGAACCGGCCGCGCAGATAGACCAGGGGCTCATGATCGGGATCAAACCGCACCTTCAGGATGCGGCCGATGAAGATGCGGTGGTCGCCGGCGTCGATGACCTGGGTGGTCTCAAGCTCGAAGTTGGCCATGCAGCCGGGAAGGATCGGGACCCCCTGGTCCCAGGTCTCGCATTCGAGACCCTCGAACCGGTCGGCCGACTTCACCGTGAAG
>NZ_JANPJP010000159.1:0-3683 GCF_031425575.1 Phenylobacterium sp. | reverse complement strand
GTTCGGAGACATCCGTGGCACTGTGAGATTGGTCGCTTTGCCCATGCAGGTCGATGGTGGCGATCTTGGTTGAGCGGAAGACGACGTCGTAGAGACCGTCGGTGGACGTAGGTCGGACGGCGACGATCTTGCCGCTGAAGGCCTTGGGGACACGCCACAGGCGGCTCTTGAAGCTGATGCGACCATCGCTGACCGGGACGCGGCGCAGCTGGTCGTCGGGGGCGTATTCGAAGGGCTCGAGGGTTGGCTGCCACGGCCGTGGGCTGATGGCGTAGCGGTCGACGGGCGTAGCCATGCCAAGGGCCTGGTGTGGCCGCTCGGTGTTGTAGACGCCTCGCCAGTGCTCAAGATGGCGAGCGGCGTGGTGGAGGCCTTCGAAGGGCGGGACGGCTAGGGCCTCGGCCTTGAGGGTGCGGTGGAAGCGCTCGTCCTTGCCTTGCGTCTGGGGATGATAGGGCCGCGAATGGCCGACGCCGATGTCCTGCTCGATCAGCCATACGCCAAGCGGCGTGAAGGGATCGCCCGGTCCGTTCCCCCAGGGTGAGCCGTTGTCCATGGTCATGCGCCAGGGCAGGCCGTAGCGCTCGAAGGCCCTGCTCAGATGGCCCTTCACCGTCTGGGTTCTCTCGTTGTCGCAGGCGGCCAGGATCACACAGAAGCGCGAGTGATCGTCGAGCACCGTCAACGGATGCAGCCGGCCCGAGCGCATGGCCACATGACCCTTGAAGTCCATCTGCCATAGGTCGTTGGGCGCTGGATGCTCGAAGCGGATGAAGGCTGCCTCGCCGCCGCCGAACGCGCCCAGCTCGACGCCGTGCCGGCGCAGGATCTCGGTGATCGTCGACGGCGACGGCGACGCCAGGCCTCGCCGCTTCAGCACCGCGGCGATCTTGCGACCGCCCCAGGCCGGATGCTCGGCCCGCACCGCCAACACCGCCGCCTCGATCACCTCGCTTGTCTGCCGGGGCGAGGTCAGCGGCCGCCGCGGCCGCTCATCAAGACCCGACGGCCCCTCAGCCTGGAAGCGGCCCAGCAGCCTGTAAGCCAGCGTCGAACTCACCCCGAACCGACGACAAAGCTCCCGTATGTTCGCCCCATCCGCCAGCGCCAGGCGAACAAACTCCTGCTTGCGATCCATCGCCGAGACCCCCGTGAATGGCATCTCTCGACCTCCCTGCGAGGTCAAAAGGTGCCACGGATGTCTCCGAACAGGTGTCACGGATGTCCCCGGTCCAAACATGTTTACGGGGGAGGAAAGGCGAACCGGCCGCCACTATCCGCCCCAGATACCCGTGCTATCCTCGGCAAAACGCCGGAGGAGCCCCCATGAACCCGACCCTCGTGATCCTCGCCGCCGTCGCGGCCCTCACCGCCGCCCCGGCCTCGGCCCAGGTCCCCGCCAACATCGCCGCGGCCCTGGCCGACCCCGCGCGTCCGGCCGCGGAGACCGCCGCCGACGCCGCCCGCAAGCCCGGTGAACTGCTGGCGCTGACCGGCCTGAAGCCCGGCGACAAGGTGGCCGACCTGGTGATGGGCGGCGGCTACTTCACCCGCATCCTGTCGGTGGCCGTCGGCCCCACGGGCCAGGTCTACGCCTACCAGCCGGCCGAGTTCATCGCCTTCGGCGCCAATTACGGCGTCAGCATCAAGGAGGTCTCGGCGGCCTACAAGAACATCACCCCGCTCAGCATGGGCTTCGGCGCCCTGGACCTGCCCGACGGCCTGGACCTGGTGCTGACGGTCCAGAACTATCACGACCTGCACCTCAAGCCGTTCCCCGCCGACACCGCCGCCAAGGTCAACGCCGAGGTGTTCAAGTCCCTGAAGTCCGGCGGGATCTACCTGATCGTCGACCACGAGGCCAAGGCGGGCAGCGGGATCACCGCCGCCGACACCCTGCACCGCATCGACATCGCCGCGGTGAAGGCCGAGGTCGAGGCCGCCGGCTTCAAGCTGGAGAGCGAAAGCCAACTACTCGACGTCCCGGCCGATCCCCGCACCGCCAACGTCTTCGACCCCGCCATCCGCGGCAAGACCGACCAGTTCATCCTGAAGTTCCGGAAGCCGTAGGGCGCCAGGTCCCCAGCAAGCCAGCTCCCCCAAAGTGGGGAAGTGACTCGCGGGAACAAGCTTCACTGTTCATGTCGGATACCCATGCTATTCTTCCGCAGAACCCGGGGGGGAGCCGATCATGAAACTGACCTTTGCAGGGCTTGTCGCCATCGCGGCGCTCGTCGCAACGTCGGCGGCTCACGCCGCGCCTGCCGTGCCCGCCACCTGCCTGGCCCTGAAGTCGGGCGCCGACATGGCGCTGGGGGCGACGTCGAGCGCGGCGCTCGCCAGCGTGTCCTACCCCGGCCAGGCCGACGCCCCGGGCTGTCTCATCAGCTTCAAGGGCACGGGGGCGGTCTTCGGAACCAGCTTCCAGGCCGTGGCGGCCAAGCTCGACGCCATGATGCAGGGCCGCGGCTGGGCGCCCGACATCAACGCCGCCGCCGACGGTCCCACCGGCACGGCCATGGGCTACCGCAAGGCCGACCAGGCGGTGGCCGTCAGCGTCAACTACGACACCGCCAAGGGTGTCTGCCGCGAGGACGCGCCGATGGCCAGCTGCCATCCAAGGCCCGCTCAGATGCTTTACACCATCACCCTGGGCCTGACGCCCGCCTCCTGACCGCTATCCCGGAACCTCCGCCATGAAGCGCCTGTTGATCGCCGCCGCGTTTTCCCTGCTCGCCAGTTCCAGCGCCTCGGCCATGGGCGGGGCGGGGATCATCCTGGATCCCAAGTGCCTGTCGGAAGCGGCCTGGGCCGTGGACCCGACGGCCGGACCCATCCGGTTCTTCGGCTGCCGGCCGGCCTCGGAGATCCCGGCGGCGGACGCCGACGGCTTCACCACCTACACCCACCCGCTCGTGAACGGGACCGACGGCGGCTTCACCCGGGTCAAGCTCATCACCCTCAAGCAGCCCAACATCGTGGTCTTCAACGTGCAGGACAACGGCGGCGGCAGCGGCACCATGTCGGTCACGGTCACCGGCGTGCCCGGTCCGGACGGCGTCATGCAGACCAAGGGGCTCGAGGTCCAATGATCGCGACCCCGTTCCTGGCCGCCGGCCTCAGCCTCGCCCTGCAGGCCGCCGCCGCGCCCTATTACGAAGGCGTCGCGCGCGACAGTTTCGCCGCCTGGTCCTTCACCTCCGGCGAGATCGCCATCGACGGCGCCGTGAAGACCACCTCGGTCCAGACCCTCTACGCCACCCCCACCAACTTCGGCGCCAATCCCAGCCCGGTGGCCTGGTCGATCCACAAGGTGGCCTTCGACTGCCAGGCCAAGACGGCGACCTATATCAGCGGCGCCAACTACGCCCAGACCGGCGCCATGCTCTATCCGGCCAACCCCGCCCCCGCCACGCCCTGGACCTCCTACACCCCTGGCTTCCAGCAACTGGCCGCGACGGTCTGCGCGATGAAGGCGCCGCTCTAGGGCCCTAGCCGGGGACCGGCGTCCGGATCACTTGGCCGCGCCATCCCGCGCCCCCCGACGCCCATGCACCATGCGGTAGAGGGCGGGCAGCACCAGGAGGGTGAGGATCGTCGAGGAGATGATCCCCCCGATCACCACGCTGGCCAACGGACGCTGCACCTCGGCGCCCGCGCCCACATTGAAGGCCATGGGCACG
>NZ_JANPJP010000158.1:0-12004 GCF_031425575.1 Phenylobacterium sp. | reverse complement strand
TCGAGGGTCCGCTCGCGCCAGCCGGCGATATCGCTCAGGCGCCCGAACAGCAGGACCTTGGCCAACCTAGCCCCCCGTGGTGGACATGTGCCGGGCGACGGCGGGAGCCGAGGACCGGACGATCTGGAAGTCATGGCCCTGGGGCTTGGCGTCCACGGCCAGGCGAATGGCGTCCTCCAGGCCGGCCTCGTCGGCGCCCGCGCGGATCACGGCGCGCAGGTCGCTGGCGTCCTCGCGGCCCAGGCAGGTGTGCAGGGTGCCGGTGCAGGTCAGGCGCACGCGGTTGCAGGCCTCGCAAAAATTGTGGCTGAGCGGGGTGATGAAGCCCAGCCGGCCGCCGGTCTCCTCGACGGTCACGTAGCGGGCCGGGCCGCCGGTGACGTGGTCGCTGTCGGTGAGGGTCCAGAAGCTTTCCAGCTCGCGGCGCACGTCCTTCAGCGACAGGAACTGGTCGGTGCGGTCGATCTCGATCTCGCCCAACGGCATGGCCTCGATCAGGGTCATGTCGCAGCCCCGGGCGTGGGCCCAGGCGATCAGGTCGGGGAGTTCACCGGCGTTGTCGTCCTTGAGCGCCACGGCGTTGACCTTCACCGCGATGCCGGCCGCCAGGGCCGCATCGATCCCGGCGATGACCTTGGCGAGGTTTCCGCCGCGGGTGAGCGTGCGGAACAGGTCAGGCTTCAGGGTGTCCATGGAGACGTTGATGCGGCGCACGCCGAACTTCGCCAGGTCGCCTGCGAACTCGGTCAGCCGGGTGCCATTGGTGGTGAGGGTCAGCTCGTCCAGGGCGCCGGACTTGAGGTGGCGCGACAGGTTCTCGATCAGGCCCATCACGCCCTTGCGCACCAGGGGCTCGCCGCCGGTGATGCGCAGCTTGCGGACCCCCAACTGAATGAAGCCCGAGGAAATCCGGTCGAGTTCTTCCAGGGTCAGGACCTGCGCCTTGGGCAGGAAGGTCATGTGCTCGGCCATGCAATAGACGCAGCGCAGATCGCAGCGGTCGGTGACCGAGACCCTCAGATAGGTCACGGTCCGGCCGAACCCGTCGATCAGGGCCGGGCGCAAAGGCGCTTGCGAGGGGGCGTCGTCATAGGGCGTCATAGGAGGCCTAACATAGAGGGGAACCACGGCGCGTGACAGGGGTAGGCGGATTTGAAGCGATCGTGCTCGCGGCCGGCGCCGGGACGCGGTTCGGCGGCGGCAAACTGCTGGCCTCCTATGGCGATGGCGTCTTGCTGGAGGGTGCCCTGCGCGCGGCCTTCGCGGCGCCGGTGCGGACCGTGACCGTGGTGACGGGCTCCGACCCCAGCCGGGTTGGCGCGGCGGTCATGGCCTATGCCCAGCAGGCCGGTCAGCATGAGCGCCTGAAGATTGTCCACGCCGCGGACCACGCCGAGGGCATGGGCGCCTCCCTGCGCCACGCCGCCGCGGCCCTGCCTGCCGATACGGAGGGGGTCTACGTCTTCCTCGGCGACATGCCGCGCATCCCGGTCTCGGTGCTGGAGCCGCTGGCCCAGGCCGTGCGCGACGGCGCCCCGGCCGCCGCCGCGACCTTCGGCGGCAAGCGCGGCCATCCGGCGCTGATCGGTGCGGCCCTGATTCCGCAGCTGCTGACGCTGACGGGCGACGCCGGCGCGCGGGCGGTGCTCCAGGGCCTGGGCGACCGGCTGGTCCTGATCGAGGCCCCTGACGACGGGGTGTTGTTCGACGTGGACAAGCCGGCCGATCTAGAGCCTTAGCCCTTCACGAAGGGCAGGCTCGTCGTCGCCTGGCCGTTCAGGGCCAGGAGGGCGTTGGCGACGGCGGGCGCGATCACCGGGGTGCCGGGTTCGCCGACGCCCGAGGGGGCGTTTCCGGAGGGGAGGATGTGGGTCTCCACCGTCGGGGCCTCGGAGTTGCGCAGCACCCGGTAGGTGTCGAAGTTGGTCTGTTCCACCACCCCGTCCTTCAGGGTGACCTTGCCGTAGAGGGCCGCCGACAGGCCGTAGCAGATGCCGCCTTCCATCTGGGCGGCGACCTGGTCGGGCGAGATGGCCGTGCCGCAGTCCACGGCGGTGACCACCCGGCCGACCTTGGGCTGGCCGTCCACCAGCTGAACCTCGGCCACCTGGGCCACCACGGTGCCGAAGCTCTCGTGCACCGCGACGCCGCGCGACCAGCCGGCGCTGGCCGGCTTGTCCCAACCGGCCTTCTCGGCGACGAGGTTCAGCACCGCCAGGTGACGGGTCGCGCCGGCCTTTTCATAGAGGGTCCGGCGATAGGCCACCGGATCCTTGCCGGCCTTGCGGGCCAGCTGGTCGATGGTGTGCTCCATGACGAAGGCGGTGTGGGTGGCCCCCACCGCGCGCCACCACAGGACAGGGATGTTGACGTCGGGCATCAGCACCTGGGCGTCCACCACCGGGGTGGCCTTCAGATAGGGCGAGCCCTTGGTCCCCTCGACAGTGGTCTCGTCGACGCCCTTGGTGGGCATGGGTGAACCCTTCATCAGGGTCTGGGTGACCACGCGGTGGCGCCAGGAGACCGGGTAGCCTTCCTTGTCGACGGTGATCTTCACGGCGTGGTGGGTGAGCGGGCGGAAGTAGCCCGCCGCCATGTCGTCCTCGCGGGTCCAGACCAGTTTCACCGGCCGCATCTTGCCCACCTTCTTGGCGATCTCGACGCACTCGGCGACATAGTCCGACTGGAAATTGGCGCGGCGGCCGAAGGAGCCCCCGGCGAACAGGGTTTCGATCTCCACGGCGCCGGGCAGCATGCCGACGATCTTGGCGGTGTTGAGCTGGTCCACCGTGGGGATTTGCGAGCCGAAGGTCAGCTTGGCCTTGCCGGCCCCAACCTGGGCCACGCAGTTCATTGGCTCCATGGCCGCGTGGGACAGGAACGGGAAGTCGTAGGTGGTCTCGAAGATGGTCCCGTTGACCTTCTTGGCGGCGTCGCCCTTGGTCTCGAAGGCCTGCCACTCGGTCTTTTCCGGCAGCGTCCCCTTGCCCGCGGCCCACTGGCGGTAGTTCGCGGCCATGGTCTCGGAGCTGGCCTTCTCGGCGCCGGCCTCGTCCCAGGTCACCTTCAGGGCCTCGCGGCCCTTGCGGGCGGCCCAGGTGTTCTGCGCCACCACGGCGACGCCGGTGGGGATCTGGTAGACCTCCACCACGCCTGCGACCCTCTTGGCCTCAGTGGCGTCGAAGCTGCCCACCTTGGCGCCGTAGCGGGGGGCGTGGGCGACCATGGCGACCAGCATGTCAGGAAGCTGGACGTCCTGGGTGAAGCGGGCGGTGCCGTCGCTCTTGGCCTGGGAGTCCTTGCGACGCACCCGGTCGGTCCCGATCAGGGTGAAGGTCTTGGGATCCTTCAGCACCGGGGCCTTAGGCGGCGCGATCTTCCCGGCCTCGGGCAGCAGCTGGGCGAAGGTCGCCGACCTGCCGTTCTTGGCGTGGCTGACGACGCTGTCCTTGACGGTGATCTCGCCGACAGGGGCGTTCCATTTGTTGGCGGCGGCCTCGACGAACATCGCCTTGGCGCCTGCGCCGGCCTGACGCAACTGGGTCCAGGAGTTGGAGATGGCCGACGAGCCGCCGGTGCCCTGCACGCCCATGCCGGTGTTGGCGTAGACCTTGGCGATGGCGGGCGCCTGCTCGACGATCACCTTGGTCCAGTCGGCGTCCAGCTCCTCGGCGACGATGGCCGCCAAGCCCGCATGGTTGCCCTGGCCGAATTCGATGTGCTTGGAGATCACCGTCACCGCGCCGTCGGCGCCGATCTTGATGAAGGGCCCGAAGGCGCCGAAGTCGTCCTTGGCGCCGACGCTGAGCAGGTCGCCGGGGGAGCAGCCCACCAGCAGGGCGCCGCCCACCAGGGTCGCGCCGACCACCAGGTCGCGCCGGGTGGCGCCTTGGGTTTCGCGGGGGGAGAGGATCTTGTTCATGTCCGCTCCTAGATCTTGGCCGGGGCGGCGGGCGCCGCGACGGGGGTGACGGGGACTGGGGCCGCTGCCGCCATGCCCGCAGCGTCCTTGATGGCCGCGCGGATCCGCTGATAGGTGCCGCAGCGGCAGATGTTGCCATCCATGGCGGCGTCGATGTCGGCGTCGGTGGGGTTGGGCTTGGCGGCCAGCAGGGCCGTGGCGCTCATGATCTGACCCGATTGGCAGTAGCCGCACTGCGGCACGTCGTGCTTCACCCAGGCCTGCTGAAGGGGGCTGTTCCCGCCCAGGCTTTCGATGGTGGTGATCTTCATGCCCGCCAGGCCTTCGATGGGCATGACGCAGGAGCGGATCGGCTGGCCGTCGGCCAGCACCGTGCAGGCGCCGCATTGGGCCACCCCACAGCCGAACTTGGAGCCGATGAGGCCAAGTTCATCGCGCAGCACCCACAGCAGGGGCGTGTCAGGCGTCGCCTTCACCGCCAACGGCTTGCCGTTCACGTCCAGTGTCATGGCCATGGGCCTGTCCCTCCCCGAATGAGATTCAACCTGCATCTTAACGTCGTTTAGTCACTGCGGTAAATGTCGCCGTCGTGGCGGGGCCGCCCGCGACGCGCTAGGTAGGGCGACAAGCTCTCCGGAGGTTTCATGACACGCCGTCTTCTCGCCGTTCTCGCCGTCACCGGCCTGCTGACGGTTTCGCCTGCCCTGGCCGCCGACGGGGCCAAGACATTTCAGCTTCAGTGCAAGACCTGCCACGGCGCCAAGAGCACGCCGATGGGCCCCAGCCTGGCCGGGGTGGCGGGCCGCAAGATCGCAAGCCTGGCCGACTACCGGTACTCGGCGGGCCTGACGGCCAAGGCTCCGGCCGTCTGGACCGACGCCAACCTGGATGCTTATCTCGCCGCCCCCACCAAGTTCGCGCCAGGCACGCGAATGCCCACGGGCCTCGCCGCGCCCGCCGACCGCGCCGCGGTGGTCGCCTATCTGAAGGGGCTGAAATGAGAACAGCGCCGTGGATCGCGCTCGCGGCTGGACTGGCCGTGGCCGGCTGCGCCACCGTCGCCCCTGAAGACGCCACCGACGCGCCCATGACCTATGCCTGCGGGGCCGGGAAGCGTTTCGTGGCGGCCTACGCCCTGGATGGGCGCATTGTACGGGTGACCGCCGGAGGTCAGACCACGACGCTGCGGCAGGTGAAGACGAAAAAGGGCGATCCTGTCTTCGCCGCCGGCAACGTAACCCTGACCACCAAGGGCGCATCGGCCGATCTGGACGGCGCCCCGGCCGGTCCCTACCGGAACTGCAGAACCGGCTAGGTGGACGCCTTCCCCGCCTACTTCCCGCTGGCCGGCCGCAAGATCGTTGTGGCGGGGTCGGGCGAGGCCGCGGAGAACAAGCTGCGGTTGCTGGCCTCGTCGCCGGCGACCCTGGTGCGGGTGGAGGGAGCCGACGCCTTCCTGACCGGCAGCTATTCCGGCGCCCTGCTTGTCTTCATCGACGGCGAGGACGAGGCCTTCGCCAAGGGCGCCGCCGCCGCGGCGCGGGCGGCGCGCGCCCTGGTCAATGTCGCCGACCGACCCGAGCTCTGCGATTTCACCACGCCCGCCGTCATCGACCGAGGCGAGGTGGTGGCGGCCATCGGCACGGGCGGCGCGTCGCCCATGCTGGCGACCATGCTGCGCAACGACATCGAGCAGCGGGTGCCGGAGGGTACGGGCCGGGTCGCGGCCCTGTTCCGAAAATTCCAGGATGACGTCCGCGCCAAGTTTCCCGAGCTGCACGCCCGGCGGGCCTTCCTGCGCGAGACCCTGTCGGGCGCGGTGGCGCAAGCCGCCCAGGGCGGTGACATGGAGAAGGCCCAGAGCCTGTTCCGCGACGCCATCGCCAAGGGCCCCAAGGCGGCCGGCAAGGTGCAGTTCGTCGCCGGACGCGGCCCCGCCGACCTGCTGACCCTGCGCGCCAGCCGAGCCCTGGCCGCCGCCGACGTCATCGCCGCCGACGACGCCGCCGACCCCGACATCCTGGTGATGGCGCGACGGGACGCTGAACGCATGACGACCGTCGAGGCCACGCCCCAGGCGATGATCGAGCTGGCCCAGTCCGGCCGCCGCGTGGTGCGGGTGGTGGTTCAGGCGCCGCCTGAAGAGGAAGTCCGGACCCTGGCCGCCGCCGGTGTGACGGTCGAGGTCCTGGCGTCGGCGACGTGACGGCCCTGACCCCTGACGATTGGGCGGCGATCTCGCTCTCCCTGAAGGTGGCGCTCGCCGCCACCGCCTTCGGCCTGCCCCTGGCGCTCGCCACGGCCCTGGCCCAGGCGCGCGGCAAGTTCGGGCTGCGGGTGCTGCTGGATGTCCTGGTGACCCTGCCGCTGGTCCTGCCGCCAGTAGCGACCGGCTATGGCCTGTTGCTGCTGTTCGGGCGGCGCGGTCCGATCGGAGAAGCCCTGGAGAAGGCGGGCGTTGTCTTCGCCTTCGACTGGACGGGCGCGGCCCTGGCGGCGGGGATCATGGCCTTCCCGCTGATGGTGAGGCCCATGCGGCTGGCCATCGAGGCGCTGGACAAGGAGGTCGATGAGGTGGCCCGGACCCTGGGCGCCCCACCCCTGGTGCGGTTCTTCCGAATAACCCTGCCGCTGGCCCTGCCCGGTGTGGCGGCGGGCGCGATCCTGGGGTTCGCCAAGGCACTGGGGGAATTCGGGGCAACCATCACCTTCGTGGCGGCCATTCCGGGGGAGACCCTGACCCTGCCCGCCGCCATCTATGGCGCCACCCAGTCGCCGGGCGACGAGGCCCGCGCCGGCATGCTGTGCCTGGTGGCCGCCGCCATCGCCATCGGAGCGGTCTTGGTCTCTGACCTGGTGGGGCGGCTGGCCACCCGGACGTCCCGAGGCGCACCCTAGGTTTTTGTCCGGGTAATATTGACTGGATATTATATCCGGGTAAAAGATGGCGCTTCACCGGAGCCGTCCCATGTCCCTGCCGCAAGTTTATCGTCCCGCCGTCGACCGCGCCCTGACGGCGGCGTTCGGCACGACGGAGATGGACAGCGTCGTCACCGTCGCTGGCGGTCTCTCCGGCGCCCTGACCTATCGGATCCGTGTCGGGGGCGTCGCCTATCTGCTGCGGGTCGAGACCCAGCGCGACGGCTTCAAGGACCCCCATCGCTGGCATCCGTGCATGGCCATCGCCGCCCAGGCCTGTCTGGCGCCCCGCGTCCGCTATGCCGACGCCACCGACGGCGTGGCGATCATGGAGTTCATCTCGGAGCAGTCCTGGGCCGCCGACTACGCCGGGACCCGCAACGACCTGATTGTCGAGGCCGCCCAAGGCGTCCGCGCTCTCCACCATACACAGGCCTTCCCGCCCCTCGTCGACTACATGGAGGGCATGGACGCGGTCTGGTCGGGGTTCCTGGCCACCGGCCTGCTGGCCGAGGCGGCGACTGCGGAGCTGCTGGAGCGATACGGCCGGGTTCGCGCGGCCTATCGCACCGATCCCGCCGACCTGGTCTCCAGCCACAACGACCTGAACCCGCGCAACATCCTCTATGACGGGCGCCGGCTGTGGTTCATCGACTGGGAGAGCGCCTTCCTCGCCGACCGCCACGTGGACCTGGCGACCCTGGCCAACTTCATCACCCATGACGCGGGCGAGGAAGACCTGCTGCTGGCGACCTATTTCGGCCAGGCGCCGGACCCTCGGCAGCGGGCGCGGCATCTGGTGATGCGGCAGGTGAACCACCTGTTCTATGGCCTGATCATGCTGACCGCCGTGGCGCGGCTGCGTCCAGGCGAACGGGCGTCCGGCGGCCTGGACCGGCCGTCGCTGGCGGAGATCCACCAGGGCATCGGCGCCGGAACCTTCGTCCTGGAGGGCTGGGACGGCCAGGTCGCCTACGGCCGGGCGCGGCTGGCCCAGGCCCTGGCGGGAATGAAGACGCAGGCCTTCGATCAGGCGGTCAGCACGCTGACCGCCTGACGGGCGCTAGTCGTGCAGGGACCGCTTGTTGGTCTCCGGCAGGAACAGCAGGCAGGTGACCACCGAGATCGCCGTGAAGGCGAAGGGGTACCAGAGGCCGGAATAGATGTCCCCCACCGCCGCGACGATGGCGAAGGCGGTGAAGGGCACGAAGCCGCCGACCCAGCCGGTGCCGATATGGTAGGGCAGGGACATGGCGGTGTAGCGGATGCGGGTGGGGAACAGCTCCACCAGGCAGGCGGCGATAGGGCCGAACAGGGACGTGGCGGCGATCACGAACACCATCAGCACGCCGAATACGCCGGGCAGGTTCATCCGCGCCGGATCAGCCTTCTCGGGATAGCCGGCGGCCTTCAGCCCGCCCTTGATGCGGCCCTCGATATCGGCTTTCGCGGCCTTGGCGGCGTCCTTGGAAAGGCCGGCGATGGAGCCTGACTCGATGAAGGTCTCGCCGATCTTCACCTGAGCCTTGGCGCCGGGCGCGCCCTCCTGGTTCTTGTAGGAAACGCCCGCATTCGCCAGCGTGCCCTTGGCGATATCGCAGGAGGAGGTGAAGGCGGCCTTGCCGACGGGATCGAACTGCAGCGAACACTCGGCCGGGTCGGCCACCACCACGATGGGGGTGCGGGCCTCGGCCTCGGCGAGGGCCGGGTTGGCGGTCTTGGCCAGCATGTGGAAGCCGGGGAAGTAGGCGGCCAGCATCAGGGTCATGCCAAACAGCATCACCGTCTTGCGGCCCACCTTGTCCGACAGCCAACCAAAGAGGACGTAGAATATGGCGCTGACCGCGGTGGCGGCCATCATCAGCATGTTGATGGTTTCGGCCGGGACCTTGAGGAACTTGTCCAGGAAGGTCTGGGTGTAGAAGAAGGCCGTGTACCAGACGGCGCCCTGGGCGAACATGATGGCCACCAGGGCCAGGAGGACGATCTTCAGGTTCTTCCAGGTGCCGAAGGCCTCGGTGAAGGGCGCCTTGGCGATCTCGCCTTCCTCTTTCATCTTGGCGAAGGCCGGGCTCTCGGAGAGCTTCAGGCGCATGAAGATCGAGATGACCAGCAGGCCCGCCGAGAACAGGAACGGAATGCGCCAGCCCCAGGCGTCGAAGGCTTCGGGCCCGAAGTAGCGGCCCACCACCACCCGGGTCGCCAGGATCACCAGCAGGGCGCCGAACAGGCCGAAGGCGGCGGAGGTCTGCACCCAGCTGGTGGACCGGCCCCGCGCGCCGGGGGGCGCGTGCTCGGCCACATAGATGGCCGCTCCGCCGTACTCTCCGCCCAGCGCGAAGCCTTGCAGGATGCGCATCAGCACCAGCAGGGCCGGCGCGATGATCCCGACCTGGGCGTAGGTGGGCAGGAGACCGATGGCTACGGTGGCGCCGCCCATCAGCACCACGGTGAAGAGGAAGGCGCCCTTGCGTCCCACCCGGTCGCCGATGCGGCCGAACACCAGGGCGCCGAGCGGCCGGAAGGCGAACCCCGCGCCGAACAGGGCGAGCGCGGCGATATAGCCGGCGGTCTCGGGCAGCCCTGAGAAGAAGGTCTTGGAGATGACCTGGGTCAGGCTGCCGAAGACGAAGAAGTCGTACCACTCGAAGGTGGTCCCGGCGGCTGAGGCGCCCACCACGGTGCGCAACGAAGCTTCCTTCGGCGCCTTGGCCTCTTCAACTGCCGCCATACGTCTCTCCCCCGAGCTCTTGGTGGCCAAGGTCTAGCATTGGCTTGTGCGGCGTTGGAAGCCGTTCGCTGAGGGCTGGCGAGGATGTCGGTGAGAACATGCCCCTCCCCCGCTCGTCCGGCGAAGGCCGTGATCCAGGTGAAGCCCACCATGGGCCGAGGCGGAACCGCAAGTCCGACTGGTGGATCAGATCCTAGGCGCGGGAGGTGAGCCTGGGTCCCGGCCTGCGCCGGGATGAGCGGATCTTAGTTAGGCCACCGCCTCTTCGGCGAATTCGGCGGGCGCGCTCAGCCGGGCGATCTCGGTCAGCAGGGCCGCCGGCGAGATCGGCTTGCCCACGACGCCGTCCATGCCGGCTTCCAGGTAGGACTGGTGCTGATGGGACAGGACGTTGGCGGTCAGGGCTACGATGGGGGTCTGGGCCACCGGACCGCCCAGGGCGCGGATGCGGCGGCAGGCTTCAAGGCCGTCGATGCCGGGCATCTGGACGTCCATCAGGATCAGGTCGAAGTCCCCGCCGGCCGCGGCCTCGACACCCAGCAGGCCGTCCGCGGCGGTCTCGACGCTGGCGCCCAGGTTTTCCAGCAGCTTGGTGGCGATCATGCGGTTGGTGGAATTGTCTTCCACCACCAGGATGCGCAGGCCCTCCAGCACCGGTTCGCCGGTGTCGGCCATGGCCACGATCGGCTCGGCGTTGGGGGCGGAAACCTCAAGCCAGAAGACCGAGCCCTGGTGCTCTACCGAGGTGAAGCCCACCGCGCCGCCCATCATCTCCGCCAGCTTCTGGGTGATGGCCAGGCCCAGGCCCGAGCCGCCGAACTTGCGGGTGGTGGACGCGTCGCCCTGGTCGAAGCGCTGGAAGATGCGGCCCTGGGCGTCGGCGGGAATACCGACACCGGTGTCGGCGATCTCGAAGCGCAGCACCCGGCCGGCGCCGGTGTTGTGCAGGGCCGCGCGTATGGTGATCGACCCCTCCAGGGTGAACTTCACCGCATTGCCCACCAGGTTGAACAGCGCCTGGCGCAGGCGAACCGGGTCGGTGCGGACCCAGCCGAGATCGGCCAGACCCTCGAGCTTCAGCTCCAACCCCTTGGCCTCGGCCTGGGGCCGCAACAGGCGGACGACCCCCTGGATCAGGGCGGCGGGATCGACGGACTCTTCGGCCAGGGCCAGGGCGCCGGCCTCGATCTTGGAGAAGTCGATGACGTCGTTGAGCAGCTCGGCCAGCATCTGGCCGCAGGACAGCGCCTCCTCCAGCATCGCCCGTCCGTCCTGGCTGAGGTTCTCGGTCTTCAGCAGGTGCAGGACGCCCATCACTCCGTTCATCGGCGTGCGGATCTCGTGGCTCATATTGGCCAGGAAGGCGGCCTTGGCCTCGGCGCCGGCCTGGGCGGCCTCCTGGGCGTCAATGAGGGCCAGCTCCTGGCGTTTGCGCTGGTCGAAGTCGTGCACCAGGCCGACGCCCTTGAGCCAGCGGCCCTTGGAGTCGCGCTTGAGGTGGTGGAAGACCCGCATCCAGCGAGCCTCGCCGGAGGGCGTCATGATGCGGGCCTCGAAGGCCTCGCCGGATTTCCGCGTCTCGCCGTTGATGTCGAGGAAGGCCTGGCGCACGCCGGCCATGTCGTCGGCGTGGAACTTGGGGAAGTTGAGCTTGAGCGCGTCTCTATAACTGCGTGAGGAGCGGCCGATCAGCTTCTTGAATTCCGGGCTGGCCCAGAAGGTCTTGTTGACGTGGTCGATCTCATAGACCCCGGCGTCGGCGGCGCTGAGCGCCACCTTCAGGCGCCGCGCATTGGTCTGGGCCGCGCGCCGCGCGCTGGCCACCGCAGAGATGTCGTCCACATAGGCCAGCATGCCGCCGATCTCGCCGGAGGCGTCCAGCCAGGGTCGAACCTCCCAGCGCACCCAGTGGCGGTTACCCTGGCTGTCGGTGAAGCGGTCTTCCTTGCTCGACACCACCTCTCCCTCGAGAACCCGGCGCTGGGCGGCCAGAAACTTGCGCGGTACGTCGGGAAAGACCTCGTCGAGCCGCCGGCCCAGGTGTTCGCGATGCCCCAGACCGAAGGCCTGACGCCAGCGGTTGCTGATCATCAGATAGCGCAGGTCGCGGTCGAACATGGCCACCGCGAAGGGGGCGTTCTCGATCAGCTGGCGAATCTGCCGCTCGGCGGCCACGGCCGCGTCGCGGGCGGCGACCATCTCGGTGATGTCCTGCGACATCCCCTTGAGCGCGAAGACCCCCCGTGGTCGGGATTCGCAATGGAAGGTGGCGCGCCAGGTGGACCAGCGGCCGTCCTTGTTGCGCATTCGGTGCTCGAGGGTCTGAGGAACACCCTCCAGGATGCCGCGGTTGAAGGCGGCCAGGACGGCCTCTGTCTCGTCGGGATGCAGGATCCCGCGGAAGGCCTCGGCGCTTCCCATCTCGTCGCGGC
>NZ_JANPJP010000157.1:0-1785 GCF_031425575.1 Phenylobacterium sp. | reverse complement strand
GACCGCAGAGCGGTTCGCGACCTTTGCCTTGGCGCTAAGGCTAGGCGCTGACCCCACACGCGGAGGTCCAGGTCACGGTCACAGCCTTGCGGCCTTTGCTATGAGACACTGGGTCACCTCCTTTCAGTTGTTGAACACAGGGCCGAATATGACCCCAGTCGCGCCCGCTTGGAAAGGCCTTATTCGACGACCGTGCGGGTGGAGGCCATGAAGGGGGTCATGACGGCGCCGCCGGCGTGTTGTTCGCGCAGGCTCTGGCGGCGGCGCAGTTGCGGCACCGGGCGGCTGACCTTGTCGAGTGCGGTCAGGGTGGCGACATAGCCAGCCTCCACCCCCTCATCGTAGGCGCCCCAGTCGCGGATTTCGATACCCGAGACGTCCGGCTGTATCAGCACGTCGGTGGCTTCGCGCGCCGCCGCCAGGTCGCGCCCGGTCGAGACGGTAGCGGTCCGCATCAGCAGCGAGACGATAGGTGGCCCCATCCGCCACTGGCCCGACCAGATCCAGCGCCAGACGGATGAGGGCCGGGCGACATCGTCGGCCGTGATGCTGCGCGAGGTGGTGACGTCGACGCCGACGATGGGCCCTGCCTGGGCGGCGCGCATGATGTCGGCCGGGAAGTTCTTCATCACCGCGCCATCGACCAGCACGTTCTGGCCGTCGGTGGCGGGAGGCATGACGCCAGGCAGGGCGATGGAGGCCCTGAGCCCATGGCGCAGCGATCCGCGCCGGTGCAGCTGGTAGGCGCCGGTGGTCAGGTTGGACGACAGGCAGAATAACGGCAGCCACAGGTCGGCGATCTGGGTGTCGCCAAAGTGGGTGAGCAGCCGCTCGGTCACCTTGATCCCGTGGGTCATGGCCAGCAGGGGCAGCGCGATATCGTCCAGCGGGCTGGTGTTGACAAAGGCCTCGTGCAGGCGGCGGTCCATCTCCACCTGATCCCAGCCCATGGCCAGGCCAGCGCCGACGATGGCGCCCATGGATGAGCCGCCGACGAAATCCACTGGCACGCCGCGTTCCCGCAGCGCTTTGATCGCACCGACATGGGCATAGGCGCGCGCGCCGCCGCCCGACAACACCAGCCCCACCGACTGGCCGGTGATCACGCGGGCCAGCCGCTCAAAGTCGGGTGCATGGCCGCGACGGGCGTGAAACACCCGGGCCGCACCGGTAGCGTCCAGCCACGCCTCCGAGCCGGAGGGCCGTTCGATGCCGGTGGGCTGGATCAGCAACAGGTCGACAAGACCCTGCTCGCGCAGGGTCACGGCGCTGGGCAGGCTGCCCTCCACCTGTGGCGGGCGATCACCCCGGGCCACCTGAAACAGCCGGTCCACCAGACGCGGCACGAACGGCGCCCAGGTCGCCTCATCGCGCTCGGCCACATAGAGGACATAGTCGTGGACCCGTTCCACTTCCGAGAACCACTCGGTTGGCGCGGTGACGGCCTCGGCCCCCACCGTCGTGACTTGGTAGCCCAGGGCCTCAATCTCGCGTTCCAGCCGCTCGACCAGCGGGCGGATCGGGCCCGGCCGACCGACGGCCACGAAGCCGAAGACGGAAGGGTCGCCCACGGGACCGCGCCGAGCGGTCTGGCGACTGCGCAGGATCATCAGTCGCGCCAGCTCGGTCATGACCGCCGCATCGGCCTCGCAGGCCTCGAAGAAGACGCCCTTAGGCACCGCGAAGACTTCGGAATCGCGCAAGGCATAGACGTCGGCCGAGTGCGGGATGCCGGCGATCAGGGCCATCTCGCCGGCGGGTTCGCCGGGGCGGATTATGCCCAGG
>NZ_JANPJP010000156.1:0-3637 GCF_031425575.1 Phenylobacterium sp. | reverse complement strand
GGGCCCGATCGCGGCGTCCGCGCCACAGTCGCCGGGCCTCCTCGCGCTGCGCCGCAGCAAAAGCCTTGGCGGCGCCGCACATCGGCATGTTAGAAACTCGTCACAAGCCGTGGCGGACAGGGATACCGCCCGGCATGATCGAGGCTTAGTCGACATGGTTGATATCAAGTCGGTCGGCGTCATTGGCGCAGGTCAGATGGGTTCGGGCATCGCCCACGTGGTCGCCCTTGGCGGCTATGATGTACTGCTGCATGACGTGAGCGCCGAGCGGATCGAGACGGGCCTGGCCCAGATCCGCAAGAACATGACCCGCCAGGTCGTGCGCGGCATCATCACCCAGGAGGCCATGGACGTGGGCATCGCCCGCATCAAGGCCGCTCCGGAACTGCAGACCATCGGCGGCACGGACCTGGCCATCGAGGCGGCCACCGAGAATGAGGAGGTCAAGAAGTCGATCTTCAAGGCGCTCACCCCGCACCTCGGCCCCAACACCCTGTTGGCCTCCAACACCTCGTCCATCTCCATCACCCGCCTGGGCGCGGCTTCGGACCGGCCCGGCCGATTCATCGGCCTGCACTTCATGAACCCCGTGCCGCTGATGAACCTCGTGGAGATCATCCGCGGCATCGCCACCGACGCGCCGACCTACGAGACCGCCGTCAACTTCGCCAAGTCCCTGGGCAAGACCACCGCCAACGCCGAGGACTTCCCGGCCTTCATCGTCAACCGGGTGCTGGTGCCGATGATCAACGAGGCGATCTACACCTTGTATGAAGGCGTCGGCACCGTAGAGGCCATCGACACGGCCATGAAGCTGGGCGCGAACCATCCGATGGGTCCGCTGGAACTGGGCGACTTCATCGGGTTGGATACGGTGCTGTCGATCATGAACGTCCTCTATGAGGGCCTGGCCGACTCCAAGTACCGGCCCTGCCCGCTGCTGGTGAAGTACGTCGAGGCCGGCTGGCTGGGCCGCAAGACCGACCGCGGGTTCTACGACTATCGCGGCGACGTCCCGGTCCCCACGCGCTAGGGCCCAATCGGCCGTTTACGCGGGCGCGGTGAACCGACACAACGGGGGCGGATCAAAACCCCCCGCCGGAGCCGCCCCGATGTCTGACACCCCCACCGCGGACTACATCATCGTCGGCGCGGGTTCGGCCGGTTGCGTGCTGGCCAATCGCCTGAGCGCCGACGCGGCCAACACCGTCCTTTTGCTGGAGGCCGGCGGCGACGACCGGCCCACCAGGGAACCGGGGCAGTTCCTCTCCAACGTCATGATCCACTTCCCGGTGGGCTACGCCCAGACGCTGAAGGATCCCAAGGTCAACTGGCTCTATCCCACCGAGCCCGATCCGGGCACGGGCGGGCGCGTTCATACCTGGCCGCGCGGCAAGGTCCTGGGGGGCTCTTCCTCGATCAACGGCCTGCTCTACATCCGCGGCCAACAGGCCGACTATGACGGCTGGCGCCAGCTGGGCTGCGAGGGCTGGGGCTGGGACGATGTCGCCCCCTATTTCAAGCGCTCCCAGCACCAGGAACGTGGGGCGAACGCGCACCATGCCGTCGGGGGGCCGCTCAACATCTCCGACGTCACCACCAAGCACGCGGTGTCCGACGCCGTGGTGGAGGCGTGTGTTGAGGCCGGCATCCCGCGCAATGAGGACGTCAACGGCGAGAACCAGGAGGGGGTCAGCTACTACCAGCTGACCGTCAAGAACGGGCAGCGGCACTCAGCGGCGGTGGCCTATTTGCACCCGGCCATGGGCAGGGCGAACCTCAAGGTCGAGACCCGGGCGCTCACCACGCGGGTGATCTTCGAGGGCAAACGGGCGGTGGGGGTCGAGTACCTGCAGAACGGCGAGCGCAAGATCGCCAAGGCGCGGCGCGAGGTGATCCTTGCCGGGGGCGCGATCAACTCGCCGCAACTGCTGCAACTGTCGGGCGTCGGCCCCGGCGAACTTCTGCGCGACCACGGGATCGAGGTCGTGGCCGACCTGCCCGGCGTCGGCGAGAACCTGCAGGACCACTATGTCATGGCGGTCACCTACCGCCTGAAGGCGGGCACGGTGTCGGTCAACGAGCTGACCAAGGGGCCCCGCTTCCTGGGCGAGATTCTGAAATACGCCTTCCAGCGCAAGGGCCTGCTCACCCTGTCGGCGGCCCACGTGGCGGCTTTCTGTAAATCTAGGCCGGACCTGGCAGGACCGGACATCCAGTTCCACATCCTGCCCGCCTCCCAGAACCTGGAGAAGGCCATAAGCGGCAAGATGGAGCTGGACGGCGCGCCCGGCCTGACCATCGCGCCTTGCCAGGTGCGGCCCGAGAGCCGGGGAACCATCCACATCAAGTCGGCCGATCCGACCGTCTATCCCGCCATCGCCCCCAACTACCTCTCCGACTCCCTCGACCAGGAGGTGGCGGTGGCCGACCTGAAATGGGGCCGCAAGATCGCCGCCCAGCCGGCCCTGGCCCCCTATATCGACCACGAGATGCTGCCGGGCCCGGACTTCAGCAATGACGAGGCCCTGCTGGGCTATGCCCGCATGGCCGGAACGACCATCTATCACCCGGTGGGCACCTGCCAGATGGGCTCCGGCCCCATGGCGGTGGTGGACGCCCAGCTGCGGGTGCGGGGCGTCGAGGGCCTGCGGGTGGTGGACGCCTCGGTGATGCCGCGCCTGGTG
Source organism: Phenylobacterium sp. (assembly GCF_031425575.1). Taxonomy (GTDB): domain Bacteria; phylum Pseudomonadota; class Alphaproteobacteria; order Caulobacterales; family Caulobacteraceae; genus Phenylobacterium. The sequence goes on along the minus strand of NZ_JANPJP010000156.1, from coordinate 950 downwards.
TCGGGCAACACCAATGCGCCGACCATCATGATCGCCGAGAAGGCCGCCGACATGGTGCTGGGCAAGGCGGCCGCGTCCAATTAGCGCGAGCGCCTCGCGCAATCGTTAATCTGTTCGACTTGCACCGGCGGCGCAGCCGATACTCAGGGCGATTCGGGCAGGCGGACCCATGCGACGGCTCACCTTGGCGCTTCTTTCGGGCGCCTATCTCTGTGTTGCTCTTATCTTCGCCCTCCTCCTGTGGCGTAACGGGGGAGGCTGGGCGGCCGGCCTGTCCATGCTCGCGGCCGGATTCGCCCTTTGCTACACCTTCCACGGGCTGATCATGCACAGCCTCGAGAACGCCGCCCTGCGCCGCGAGCTGGAGAACATCCGCGAGGCCCAGCGCATCCTCATCGACCAGATGGAGCGCATGGACGCCCGCGTGGTCGAGGTGGTGGACACCGTCACCGATGACGCCGCGCGCCGCTCCGAGGAGCTGACTGGCGAGGTCCACATGCTGGAGGACCTGGTCCAGCGGATGCGCACCCGGCTGGACGAAAGCGGCGGGGACGTTGTGTTCGCCCGGCCGTCCGCCGCCGCGGACCCGCGCCAGCAAGGCGCCCTGCTGGAGACCGTCCGGGCCGCCCTCACCGAGGGCCGGGTGGACCTTTACCTCCAGCCGGTGGTCAGCCTGCCCCAGCGCCGGACGGTGTTTTACGAGAGCTTCACGCGCCTGCGCGATCCGTCCGGCCAGATCATCATGCCGGCCGAATATCTGGCCGTGGCCGAACCCGGCGGCATGGTCACCGCCATCGACAATCTGCTGCTGTTCCGCTGTGTCCAGATCGTGCGCCGGCTGGCGGCCCAGGACCGGCGCGTGGGCATCTTCTGCAATGTCTCGATGGCCAGCCTGGGCGACGACGAGTTCTTCCCCCAGTTCCATGACCTGCTGCGCGCCAACCGCGACC
>NZ_JANPJP010000155.1:0-8078 GCF_031425575.1 Phenylobacterium sp. | reverse complement strand
GCTACCCCGAGCCATCAGCGACAGCAGCTTCAATGTCTTGAAGCCGAGTGGCATGAGTCGGGGCGACTTCTACGAACTTCATTACAAGGTGGATCCAGACTTCAGGAATGCAAACCTGCCCCGCCGCGAGGGCGGCGGAAGATGGACCGGCAGTCGCCTGGGATTGAAGAAGAATGGCGGTTTGGGACGCGCATGGCATGGGGCCCCCGGATCGTTGAAAGCCGTCTCGGGCGTTGGCGGTCTGCAAGCAGGCGGTTTGATTTACGATCAACTCGATGAGGAGAACCCGCGGTGAAGGTGAGGCGTTGGGCTGAGCTCCGGACCGAGCTTCCGAGTGATCAAATCGAGGATGAGCACGACATCGTTCAGTTCGGCGGACGCGGCGTAGCCGAAGCCATCGGGGGGTTGCTAGCTGCTCAGGGGTATGAGGTTTCACCGCCCGAATACGCTGGCGAGCACGGCTGGGAATTTGATTTCCACGCACTCGAGCGCCGGTTCTGGTGCCAAGTAACGGAAACCGACAGGATCCAACTGCTGTGCATCGACATGACCAGTTCGCCGTTCGGCGGCGTCTCAAGAAAGCCGCCCCATTCCGCCTATATTGAAGTCATGACTCTACTGGACAGGGAACTGGCGGATGACCCACGGTTCTATGATCTGGCTTGGTACTTTGACGACGAAGTTGATCGCGACTTACCTGGATCCCTATCGCCCGTCTGCGAGTCCGTCGCTGCGCAGGTGGGCTCCTGGGTGGAGTTCCGCGCCGATCTTTCTGAGGAGATTGGCGCGCGGCAGGCTGACGACATCGCGCTGGGTCGAGGTTGCGCCGACGCCCTTGTTGAACTGCTGGGCAGACTTGGTCATCAGGTGTGGTCGCCACTGCCAACGACCGACAATGGGTGGCGCTTCAGCTTCGGGCCCTCGGGACCACGCTTCACCTGCGATATCCACGCGATTGGCGAGACCTATCGTGTGCTCGTTGAGGACAAGGGTCGAACCTTCGTCGACAAGCTGTTCAAGCGGCCGCCGAGGGCGCTCCATGGCGAGACCCTCAGCCGATTGAATGCGGCTCTGACGGAGGACCCTCGTTTCCGGGACATAGCCTGGCGGCACCCTGACAAGGGGCGCCGCCCTGACGAAGCAAAGACGATCCAATCGACAATCCGCTGAGCAGCGGCTGAGCGCACCCTCCCCCGCGACGCAGAGGATGTGGCGCGCCTCTACTTCCCGGTCAGTTCCTTTACCAGGGCCGCCTGGCCGTAGACCTTTTCCAGGGCCTCGGTGGCTGCGGACGTCGCCACCACGACCGTGCGGTTGATCGCGGGATCGTAGCCGTAGTTGCCGCCGAGGGAGTGGATGTTGCCGTCGAAGGCGGCGCCCAGGATCTCGGCCTTGGCGTTCAGCACCGGGGAGCCGGAATTGCCGCCGATGATGTCGTTGGTGGTGACGAAGTTGAACACCGTGGCCGGGTTCAGCCGGTCCTTGGCCGCCACCCAGCGCGGGGCGAGCTGGAAGGGCTCGGCGCCGGTCGCGCGGTCATAGAGGCCGGCGAAGGTGGTGAAGGGCGGGATGGTCACGCCGCGGTGGGTCCAGCCGGCGACCTTTCCGTAGGACAGGCGCAGGGTGAAGGTGGCGTCGGGATAGACCGCGTCGCCATAGGCGGCGAACTTGGCCCGGGCGATGCGCTCGGCGGCCCGGTCGGTGGGGCCGCTGACCTCGGTCTCCCAGGCGGTGCGGACCTCGCGGGCGGCGGGGTCGATACGCAGGGCGAGCTGGATCATCGGATCGGTCGACGCCAGGATGGCGGGCAGGCCGCCGTCCCAGAGGCGCTTGCGCTCGGCGGGGTCGGCGAGCTTGGTCCCGGCCACCAGGCGGGCGGCCATGGCCTCGGGGCTCTCCTTGCCCAGCAGCAGCTTCACCGCCGCGTCGTCGACGGTGAGGTACTCGCGGGTCTTGGACAGCCAGAAGCCGAGATAGAGCTGCTCCAGGGCGGCGTCCACCGGCTGTTCGTCGAGGATCTGCTTGGCCATGAGGGCCAGGCCCGCGTCGCCGTATTCCGGCAGGCGCTCGGCCGAGGGCTTGGCGCGTTCCTGGCCGGCGCGGACCAGTTCGCGAGCGAACAGGAAGAGCTCCGACAGCGATCCGGCGCCGCCCTCCAGCTGGCGGAAGCGCAGGTAGCGGTCGGCGTAAGGTCCCTGGGCCTTGGCGATCTCGCCCCAGGGGTCGCCGATGTCGGCGGCCAGCTTGGGATCGGCGGCGGCCTTGGACCGCAGCTCGGCCTCGGCGGCGCGCTTGGCCTCCATGAAGTCCGGGTCGTTGAGGGCGAACTGGCGGCCGTAGAAGACCTTGAAGCTGTTCTCGACGCCGAACAGGGGATCGGTGGCGATGCGCTTGGACTCCGCGTCGCGCTCCCCAAAGGCGATCAGCCGGCCGCGCAGTTCTGAGCGCTGCAACTGGCCGATGGGCAGGGCCAGGTCGCGCTGGGTCTGCAGTTGGGAGACCGTCAGCATCCGGTCGGTGCCGCCGGGATTGCCGGAGACGAAGGTGACCTCGCCGTCCTTGGGGGCGCGGCTCTGCCAGATCAGGTGCTGAGGCGAGGCGATGGGCTTGCCGTTCTCGTACAGCCGCAGGAAGGCGGTATCGAGGTTGAAGCGTGGGAAGTTGAAATTGTCCGGGTCGCCGCCGAAGAAGGCCATCGCGATCTCCGGGGCGAAGACCAGGCGGACGTCAGAGTACTTGCGGTACTTGTAGAGCTTGTACTGGCCGCCCCGATAGAGGGTGACCAGCTGGCAGCGGAAGGCCTCGTCCTTGCCGCAGGCTTCGGTCTCGGCCGCGCCCTTGGCGGCGTCGCGCGCCCTGACGAAATCGATCCCGGTCTTGCCGGCGGTGGCCTTGCCGATGTCGCCGGTGAGGTCGGTGATCGAGACCAGGACCTCGGCCTGCATGCCGGCGCACTTCTTCTCCTCGGTCCGGGCGGTGGTGAGGAAGCCGTCCTTCACATAGTCGGTCTTGCCGTCCGACAGGCTCTGGACGCAGTCGACGACGCAGTGGTGGTTGGTGAAGACCAGGCCTTCCTTGGAGACCAGGGACGCCGAGCAGCCGCTGGTTAGCCGCACGGAGGCGGCCTGGACGCGGTCGAGCCACTTCTGGTCGGTCTTGACGCCATAGGCCTGGGCCACCTTGGCGGCGGGGAAGTTATCGTAGGTCCACATGCCTTCGTCGGCGCGGGCCGGGGCGGTGGAGAGGGCGATGGCGGCGGCGAGCGCGAAGGCTCCGCCCAAGGTCTGTCGAAGCATGAACATCCCGATGCGGTTTCGCGAGCCAAGGTGGAGGTCGCGGGGTGGCGATCCGTAACAATGTAACAGCCCCGTGGCTAGGGGCTTTTGCGATCAATGGCTTAGCCGAGGTCCGGCTGGAAAGTTACTTATAATTCATGTGATTAGTCCGACAGGGGCGCCGCCTTACGTGGATTTAACTAGGCTCCTGTTCGCCAGGAGCACACATGATGGCGCCGTTGGAGGGACGTCATGTCACTGGCCCTGGCCACCCTGATCTATGAGTGGCGGCGGTACATGGCGGCCGTGATCGCGCTGGCCTTTTCGGGTCTGCTGATCCTGGCCCAGGTCGGCATGTTCACCGGGATCGTGAAGGGCGCCACCGCCACCATCGACCGGAGCCGCGCCGACATCCTGGTGCTGGGCGCCAAGTCCGAAAGCCTGATCAATTCCGGCCCCTCTGGCCTGCCCCGCCGCATCCAGCCGCAGCTCTATCTGAACCCCGACGTGGTGGAGGTGGCCAGCTTCGACGGCGATGGCGCACGCTGGACCAACCGCCCGCCCCCGGGGAAGAAGGCGGTCACCACCTTCGTCCAGGTCAATATGGTCGACACTCGCCCCGGCGCGGTGACCCTGCCCACCGACTATTCCGAGACCGTCCGCGTCGCCCTGCAGGAGCCCTATGCGGTGGCCATCGACCGCAGCGCCCTGGCGCGGCTCGGCGTCAAGCCCGGCGACAGCGCCGCCCTGAACGGCAAGTCGGTGCATGTGCGCGCCATCCTGGAGGGCTATCCCGACATCAACCAAGCCTCGGTGGTGGTGTCGCGCGACACCATGCGGCTGCTGGGCATGGGGGAGAAGGGCGACAAGACCGGCCCGCTGATGGTGCGCATCAAGGACCCGGCCCGGACCGAAGAGGTGCGCGACACCCTGAACGCCAATTCCGACAAGGCCTATCGCGCCTGGACCCGCGACGAGCTTTCCAAGGCCAACGAGAGCGCCCTGCTGAAGGAGCAGATCATCGGGGTGATGCTGGGCTTTTCGGTGTTCCTGGGTTTCCTGATCGGGGTGGGGATCACCTCCCAGACTCTGCGCGGGGCGATCCTCGCCAATATCAAGGAGTTCGCCAGCCTGCGAGCCCTGGGCGTCTCCATGGGGTCGCTGCGGCTGATCGTCATCGAGCTGTCCTTCTGGGTAGGGATCGTGGGGCTCATGGCCACCGCCCTGCTCACCTTCGCGATCTCGCTGCTGGCCAAGAGCGCCGGCCTGCCCATGGGCTTCCCCATCGGCTGGATCACCGGTGTCGCCATCCTGCTGATGCTGATCTCCATGGCCTCGGGCCTGATGGCCATGGGCATCCTGAAGAAGAGCCAACCCGCGGACCTGCTGCGATGAGCCAGACCTCCGGTGTTCCCGGCGCCCACGCCCTGGTGGCCAAGGGCGTCACCAAGCGGTTCAAGACCGGCCGCACCCATATCGAGGTGCTGAAGGCCGTCGATTTCGACGCCCTGCACGGCGACGTGACCATGGTCATGGGGCCTTCCGGCTCGGGCAAGTCCACCCTGGTGGCGACGCTTTCCGGCCTGCTGAAACCCGACGAGGGCTCGGTGAGCGCCATGGGCGAGGACCTGTGGAAGCTCAGCCCCGGCAAGATCGACCGGTTCCGGCTGGATCACTGCGGCTTCATCTTCCAGGGCTTCAACTTGTTCGGGGCCCTGTCGGCCCTGCAGCAGGTGGCGATCATCCTGAAGTACAAGGGCTTCGCGCCGGCCGAGGCCCGCGCTCGGGCCGAGATTGCGCTCGCCGAGGTCGGCCTGACCAACCGGATGCACCAGCGGCCGTCGGAGCTGTCGGGCGGCGAGAAGCAGCGGGTGGCGATCGCCCGGGCGCTCGCCAAGGAGCCGCACCTGCTGTTCGCCGACGAGCCCACCAGCGCGCTGGATGGCGAGAACGGCCAGATCGTCATCCAGCTGCTGCAGCGGGCGGCCAAGAGCCATGGGGCCGCGGTGATCTGCGTGACCCACGACCCGCGGCTGGAAGCCTATGCCGACCGCATCATCCACATCGAGGACGGCCACATCCTGAACGACCGGCGCACGACGCCGGCCCCCAGCGCGGCCAAGACCCCTGAGCTCATCGGAGCCTAAGACCATGTTCGCCTTCCTCCGCCGCCACGTCGTCTGGGCCGTGGTTCTTGTGCTCGGTCTCGCCGTCGCCGGCGGGCTCCTGCTGAACAGCCAGGCCCAGGCCCAGAAGGCGGAGGCGGCCAAGGTCGCGGCCGCCAAGGCGCCCAAGAGCCCCTTCGTGGCCATCGCCAACGGCAAGGCCGATGTCGAGGGCGGCATGATCCAGGTGGCCGCGCGCCGCGCCGGGATCGTGCGCGAGGTGTTGGTGAGCGAGGGCGACCGCGTCACCAAGGGCCAGGTCCTGGCCCGCCAGGAGGACGACCAGCCTCGCCTGGCCGCCGCCCAGGCCGCCGCCGCCGTGCGCCAGGCCCGCGCCCAGATGGCGATGACCCAGGTGCAGCTCTCCACCGCCCAGCGCGAGCGGGCCCGGCTGCAGAGCCTGGTGGCAACCAACTTCGTGGCCGGCCAGCGGCTGGACCAGGCGCAGGACAAGATCCGCGAGGCCCAGGCCACCCTGGAGGCCCAGCGCGCGTCTGTCGCCACCGCCCAGGCGGCCCTCGAACAGGCCCGCTACGAGCAGGAGCAGACCATCATCCGTGCGCCGGCCGACGGCCGCATCGCGCGGCGCTACGCCAATCCGGGCGCCGGCGCCTCGACCCTGAACGTGTCGACCATGTTCGACCTGGAGCCCGTCGCCCCGCACATCGTGCGCGCCGAGATCGCCGAGGGCGCCCTGCCCTATGTGCGCATCGGCCAGGCGGTGCAGATCGCCCCGGAGAGCGACCCCACCAAGGTCTATCGCGGCACGGTGCTGCGCCAGGCCGCCGTGTTCGGCGCCCGCAAACTGGTCTCCGACGACCCCACCGAACGCACCGACGATCGGGTCGTCGAGGTGGTGGTCAGCGCCGACAACGCCCCGTTCCTGATCGGCCAGCGCGTGCTGGTGAAGTTCCTGCGCGGGACGGAGATGGCGGCGAACTAGGGGGCTGGCGGTATTGGCCTATGCCTTGGCATAGGCTAACATGCGCGCATGACCGTCCACCGTCACGTCAAGCTGTTCAAAAATGGACGCAACCAAGCCGTCCGCATTCCCCGTGAATTTGAGTTGCCGGGCGAAGACGCCATCATGCACCGGGATGGCGATCGACTGATCATAGAGATCGCCCCGCCGAAGTCGTTGCTCACCGTCCTGGCCGGACTGTCGTCCCTGGACGAGGACTTCCCGCAGATCGACGACCCGGTCCCGGGCGCCGTCGATCTCTGATGCGGCTCCTGCTGGACACCAATATCCTTTCCGATCTGGTCCGCAATCCTCACGGCCGGATCGCCAAACAGATCACTGAGATCGGCGAGGACGCGGTTTGCACCAGCGTGATCGTCGCGGCCGAACTTCGGTTCGGAGCCGCCAAGAAGGGTTCGGCCCGTCTGACGGCCCAACTCGAAACGATGCTGGGCGCGCTCGAGATCCTGCCCTTCGAGGCGCCGGCCGACGTGGCCTACGGCCAGCTTCGCGCGCAACTCGAGGCGGCGGGCACGCCGATCGGCGGCAACGACATGCTGATCGCGGCGCACGCGCTGGCGTCGGGCTGCTCGGTCGTCACCGACAACGAACGCGAATTCGGGCGCGTCAATGGACTGACGGTGCTGAACTGGCTTCGTTGAGCCGCGCCCCCTAGAACCGCTGCGCGCCGTCCAGGCGGATGGTCGTGCCGTTGAGAAAGTCGTTCTCGCAGATGTGGGCGGCGAGCTGGGCGTATTCGTCGGGGTCGCCCATGCGGTGCGGGTTGGGGACCATAGGCCCCCACTTGGCCTGGGCCTCCTCGTCGGTCATGCGGGCGGAATAGGCCAGCGTCAGGAAGGTGCCCGGCGCGATGGCCATGGCCCGGACGCCGATGGGCGCAAGGTCGCGGGCGATGGTCAGGGTCATGCCGATGATGCCGCCCTTGGCCGCCGAATAGGCCGCCTGGCCCGGCTGCCCCTCGTAGCCGGCGATGGAGGCGGTGTTGATCACCACGCCGCGATGGTTGGAGGCCAGGGGCTGGTTCTTCGCCATGGCCTCGGCGGCCTGGCTGGTGACCGCGAACGCGCTGTTGAGATAGACCCCGACGGTGTGGGCGAAGTGGGCGAGCGGGATGCGCTTGCCCTCGCGATTGACCGTGCGGGCTGCGCCGGTGGTGCCGGGGGGCGGCGGTCCGCCATGCACCACCACGGCGGCGCGCAGGGGGGCCAGGTCAACCGCCGCCTGCACGGCCCTGGCGATGGACTCCTCGTCCATGATGTCGGTCCGCACATAGACCGAGCCGTTACCCAGCTCCTTGGCCAGGGCCTCGCCGCGGGCGTCGGCCACGTCGGCGATCACCACCTTCATACCCCGCTGGGCGAGGCGGCGCGCCGTGGCGCTGCCGAAGCCGCCGGCGCCGCCGGTGACCAGGGCCGAGGCGTTGGTGAGATCCATGGTGTCTTCCCCTCATTGGCGGCGGGCCGCCGGCCCGCGTTTGGGCCATCCTGTCCGCGCGCCTGCGGAAACGCGAGGCTGTCGTCGCGGCAGTCGAGGGTGGAAAATCTAAGCCGCCAGCACCTCGCCGTCGGCGTCGCGGCCGATCCAGCGGGCCAGGCAATCGTTGAGGGCCTGGATGCTGATCGGCTTGCCGACGCTGTCGACCATGCCGGCCTCGAG
>NZ_JANPJP010000154.1:0-21186 GCF_031425575.1 Phenylobacterium sp. | reverse complement strand
GCCGTGTGGCTGGACGATGTGTTCAAGCCGGCGATGAACCGGGCGCTGGAGGCCGAGGGCCATATCCCCGGCGAGCTGGTGTTCGGCCGGGACGACGACGATCCCAAGGCCGGGCTCACGGACGGGGGCCTGGGGGAGCGGTTCTCCAACGGCTGGGGCGCGGCGGCCCACGTGCCCACCATCCTGATCGAGAACCATAGCCTCAAGCCCCACGCCCAGCGGGTGCTGGCCACCTATGTGTTCCTGGAGACGTCGCTGCGGCTGCTGGCGGACCAGGGCGCGGGCCTGCGGACGGCGATCACCGCCGACAGGGCGCTGCGGCCGGCGCAGATCCCGGCCAACTTCACGCCCGGTAAGGCGCCGGCCCGGATGCGCAGCTTCAAGGGCATCAAGTACGAGACCTATGAGAGCGCGGCCTCGGGGCGGCGCGAGATCCGCTGGCTGGGAGAGCCGGACCCACAGCTGTGGTCCCTGCCCCACTTCCTGTCGGAGCCGACCCTGACGCTCTCGCGGCCCAAGGGGTACTGGGTTCCCGGCTATCGCAGGGACTTGATCGAACGGCTGACGCTGCACGGGGTGGAGATGGAGGCGGTCAGCGCGCCCACCACGGTGAGCGTCGAGATGCTGCGGCTGGCCAAACCCGAGATCGCCACCCAGGCGGCCGAGGGGCATGTGGCGATCACGGTCAAGGCGGTGACAGCCGAGCGCCGCGACTGGACCTTTTCGCCGGGTTCGGTGCGGATCTCGACCGACCAGCCCCTGGGAGACCTGGTGGTCCTGCTGCTGGAGCCGCAGTCCAGCGAGAGCTTCTTCGCCTGGGGCATGATCCCCGAGGTGCTGACCCGGGTGGAGTACATCGAGGCCTACGCCATCGCGCCGCTGGCGGATAAAATGCTGGCGGCGGATGCGGCCTTGAGGGCCGAATTCGAGGCGAAGCTGGCGGCGGACCCGAAGTTCGCGGCGAGCCCCGGGGCGCGGCTGGCGTGGTTCTACAAGCGCACGCCGTTCTACGACGACCGCTACCTGCTCTATCCGATCGGGCGGGAGGTTTAGGGAGGCCCCTAGACCTGGATGAAGGGCTGGAAGCCGCCAAAGATCATCCGCTTGCCGTCGAAGGGGGTGTTGGTCTTGTCGTATTGGTTCATGCGCGGGTCTTCCATGACCTTGGCGTTGATCTCATCGCGCTTCTCCCGGCTTTCGTAGACGATCCAGGAGAAGACTACGACTTCGTCGTCGCTCGCCTGGACGGCGCGGGGGAACGAGGTCAGTTCGCCATAGGGCACGTCGTCGCCGAGGCATTCGACATAGGCGAGCGCGCCCAGCTCCATCCAGACCTCGGCGCCCAAGCGCGCCATGGCCTTGTAGTCTTCGATCTTGTCCTTGGGGACCGCGAGAATGAAACCGTCGACATAGGACATGGGAACCTCCTGTGTTGTTTCCTGATCCCAGGACGCACCAGGACGGCGCAATCCGACAAGCAGCCTAACGGCCGTTCCGGCATTTCCGTCGCGTCAAATGGGCTTGAGGGCCGCAAACCCTTGCGGGGCCTTGTGTCGAACCCCTGACAGAGCGGGTTTTTCTGAGCCCGGCTCGCCACCAATCGAGCCGCGCCGCGTTGGGACAGCAACCCCACCGCCCTCGATCAGGATACTCGACATGCCCAAGCCCAAAGACGCGCCCGTGAGCGCCGAAACCTCCCATGTCGGAAGCGGCGGGGAACTGCATCAGACCGCCGGCGCCCCCGAGGCGCGGATCACCACCAATTTCGGCGTGCCGATCAGTGACCACCAGAATTCGCTGAAGGCCGGCGCCCGGGGCCCCAGCCTGCTGGAAGACTTCGTCCTGCGGGAGAAAATCCAGCACTTCGACCATGAGCGCATTCCTGAGCGCATCGTCCACGCCCGCGGCTCGGCGGCTCACGGCTTCTTCGAGCTGACGGAGTCGCTGGAGAAATACACCCGCGCCAAGATCCTCACCGAGGTCGGGGTGAAGACCGAGCTGTTCACCCGCTTCTCCACCGTGGCCGGCGGGGCGGGCAGCGTGGACACGCCGCGCGACGTGCGCGGCTTTGCGGTGAAGTTCTACACCAAGGAGGGCAACTGGGACCTGGTGGGCAACAACATCCCGGTGTTCTTCATCCAGGACGCCATGAAGTTCCCCGACCTGGTGCACGCGGTGAAGATGGAGGCCGACCGCGGCTATCCGCAGGCCGCCAGCGCCCACGACACCTTCTGGGACTTCATCGGCCTGATGCCCGAGAGCATGCACATGATCATGTGGGCGATGTCGGACCGCACCATCCCGCGCTCCTTGCGGATGATGGAGGGCTTCGGCGTCAACACCTTCCGGCTGCTGAACGACAAGGACGAGGCCACCTTCGTGAAGTTCCACTGGCGGCCCAAGCTGGGGACCCAGTCCACCTGCTGGGACGAGGCGGTGAAGATCGCCGGCGCCGATCCGGACTACCACCGCCGCGACCTGTTTGAGTCCATCGATAGCGGCGCATTCCCCGAGTGGGAGTTCGGCGTGCAGCTGCTAAGCCAGGACGAGGCCGACGCCCTGCCCTTCGACATCCTCGACGCCACCAAGCTGATCCCGGAGGAGCTGGTCCCCATCAAGGTGATCGGGCGGATGGTGCTGAACCGCAATGTCGACAACTTCTTCGCCGAGACCGAGCAGGCGGCCTTCCTGCCCACCAACATGCCGCCTGGGATCGACGTCTCCGACGATCCGCTGCTGCAGGGGCGGCTGTTCTCCTACCAGGACACCCAGCTGTCGCGGCTGGGGACGGTGAACTTCCACCAGCTGCCAATCAACCAGGCGAAGGGCTGTCCCTTCCAGAACTTCCAGCGCGACGGCCACATGCAGATGCAGATCCCGGTCGGGCGGGCCAACTATGAGCCCAACAGCCTGGCGCAGGGCGGCGAACCCGGCGGGCCGCGGGAGGACCCCATGGGCGGCTTCCGCACGGCGGCGGCGACCGACAGCGGGCCGAAGGCGCGCCTGCGCGCCGAGACCTTCGCCGACCACTACAGCCATGCGCGGTTGTTCTATGCCTCGCAGACCACCATCGAGCAGGCCCACATGGCCAGCGCCCTGGTGTTCGAGCTGTCCAAGTGCAGCTTCGAGCATGTGCGGCTGCGCATCCTCGGCAACCTGCAGAACATCGACACCGACCTGGCCCAGCGCGTGGCCGACGGCCTGGCGATGGACCTGCCGGCCAAGGCCGAGGCGGCGGTGGAACCCGTCGACATGGACGCCTCCCCGGCTCTGCGTATCGTCGGCAAGTACCCCGAGACCCTGAACGGCCGGGCGGTGGGCATCCTGGTCACCGACGGCGCCGACGGCGCGGTGATCAATGCGGTGAAGACGGCGGCTCTGGCCGAAGGCGCCAGCGTCAAGATCATCGCCCCCAAGGTGGGCGGCGTGAAGCTGAAGGACGGCAAGATGCTGCCGGCCGACGGTCAGCTGGCCGGCACCCCCTCGGTGCTGTTCGACGCCGTGGCCCTGGTGCTGTCAGAGGCCGGCTGCGCCGAGCTGCTGATGGAGAGCGCGGCGACGGACTTCGTGTCCAACGCCTTCGTCCACCTGAAGGCCATCGGCTTCACATCCGAGGCCCAGCCGCTGCTGGACAAGGCCAATGTAGAGGCCGACGCCGGCATCGTGGATGTGGCCCAGGGCGCGGTGGCCTTCATCCCACCCGCGCGCACCCGCCAGTGGGACCGCGAACCGAAGGTCCGCATCCTGGCCTAGGGACGACATGAGCGCGACGGCCTATCGCCCTTTTCCCCGCCAGGAGTAGGGCGACCGGGCGTTGGCTTCCCTCAGCTGTCGTCATCGCGGAAGGCAGCGTCAAAGTCCTGGCCGCCATAGAAGATCCTGACGATTTGAACGTCATCGACGGTCACGCGGAACACGATGGTGGCGCGGCGCTCGAAGCCCAGGGTCCGCAGGCCTGGCGCCAGGTCGTCACGGCGCGATCCGCGTTCGGGAAAGGTGGTCAGGGACCTGCACGCCTGCTCGACGCGGTCGATGTAACCGCCCGCCACGGCGGGGCTGGCCTCGTCAGCGATGTAGTCAAAGAGGTTCAGGAGATCGTCCAGCGCGGCCGGGCGAAAGGTGATCTGGCCCGGCACCGCCTAGGCGTTGCGTTTCGCCGCGTGGGCGCGAACGCGGGCGAAGGCGTCCTCGATGGGAAGATCGGCGCGAGGGTCGGCGAGCGACTGTTCGACCTTGCGCCGCATCCATTCGTCGAGAGCGGTTTCCTCACGATCCAAGGCCCGCAGACCGGCGCGAAGGACTTCGCTGGCTGAGGCGTAGCGACCGGAGCGGACACGGGAGTCCACAACGTCCTGGAGCTCTCCCAGTGTGACGGTGACGGGACGACTGGAACGCGGCATGACGACCTCCTCACGTTCCGAGAAAGTATGACACTGTCACTCATACCGCAAGCGGCTGACCTATTTCCGGCCCTTGAACCCCGTGGCCACCAGATAGGTCTCGGAGCTGTCGGCGCGCGAAGCCTTGGGCTTCATGTTCTTCACCTCGGTGAAGTGGTGCTTGAGGTTGGCGATCACCAGGGAGGTCTCGCCGCCCTGGAAGGCCTTGGCGATGAAGGAGCCGCCGGGCTTCAGCACGCTGATGGCGAAGTCCACGCCGATCTCGATCAGGCCCATGATCCGCAGGTGGTCGGTCTTGCGGTGACCGACGGTGTTGGGCGCCATGTCCGACAGGACGACGTCGGGCGCCCCGCCCAGCATCTTGATCAGCAGCGGGCCGCATTCGGGATCGGTGAAATCCATCTCGATGATCTGGGCCGGCGAAATGGGATCGACCGGCAGCAGGTCGACGCCGACGATCTCGGTGACGCCGCGCTCGATGGCGACCTGGATCCAGCCGCCGGGGGCGGCCCCCAGGTCAATGACGCGGGCGCCGGCCTTAAGCACATGCAGGCGATCGTCGATCTCGGTCAGCTTGTAGGCCGCGCGGGAGCGATAGCCGTGGGCGCGCGCCTTGGCGGCGAAGGGGTCGTTGACCTGCCGCGACAGCCAGGCTTGGGACGACGGGGTCCGCATCTTGGCGGTCTTCAGGCGCGCGGGCTTGCCGCGGCCCTCCTCGGTGCCGCCCATGGGCGGCTTGACCATGCGCTTGCGGGCCGGAGGGAGTTCGTCGGTCATTCGGCGGCCTGGGGCAGGGGTTTGCCGCGACGGCCGCGGCGGCGTTTGCGGCGGCGGCCGCCACCGCTATCGGACATCAGGGACATCAGAATGCCCTCGCGCAGGCCGCGGTCGGCGACGCGGACGCGGGTGCAGGGCCAGAGCTCCTGGACGGCCTGAAGGATCGCGGCGCCGGCCAGGACCAGATCGGAGCGGTCGGGGCCGATACAGGGCTGGTCGGCCCGCTGCTGGGCGGTGAGGTTGAGCAGCAGATTGGCGGCCCCCTCGCACTCGTCCCGCGTCATCCAGATGCCGTCGACGCGAGATCGGTCATAGCGCGGCAGGCGAAGGTGCATGCCGGCTAGGCTGGTGATGGCGCCCGAGGTGCCGATCAGGTGGGCGCGGTCCTCGTCGAAGATCGGCCGCATGGGGTCGGCGTGGCGGAAGGCGGCGAGGTCGAGCTTCACCCGGTCGACCATGGCGCGGAACCAGGCCTCGGTGGCGGTCTCGCCCTCCGGGAACTGTTCGGCAAGGGTGACGACGCCGATGGAGATGGAGAGCCAGGCCTTGATGGGCAGTTTCGAGGCCACGAATGTGCTGAGCTCACCGCCCAGGCCCTCGCCCTTGAGATCCACCCAGGAAAGCTCGGTGGAGCCGCCGCCCACGTCCACCACCAGGGCGGCGTCGGCGCTGGTGTCCAGCAGGTTCAGGCAGCCGGCGACGGAGAGCTGAGCCTCTTCGCGGGGCGCGATGATCTGCAGCCGCAAGCCGGTCTCCTCGAAGACCCGGTCGATGAATTCCTGGCCGTTCTCAGCCATTCGGCAGGCCTGGGTGGCGATGGCCTTGAGCTTGACGACCCTCCGGCGGCGGACCTTCTCGGCGCTGACCTTCAGGGCGGCCATGGCGCGTTCCATGGCGACCTCCGACAGGCGGCCGCTCTGAGTGAGCCCCTCCCCCAGCCGCACGATGCGCGAATAGGCCTCCACCACCCGGAAACTCTTGCCGGACGGCGTGGCGATCAGAAGCCGGCAGTTGTTGGTTCCGAGGTCGAGGGCGCCATAACAGGGCGCATCACTCCCGGACCTCTCCCGGCCATTCTTACTGGCGCCGGGCGCAGACGCGCTTCCAGCCTGATCGCTCATTCAGGCGCCCGGAAAGCGCGTAAACCAAGAGGGGGAAACACGCCTTGCGTGTTTCTGCGCGCCTCAGACATGGACCAACCTTAAGTCCTCGCAGACACCGGTACGGGCGCCTCGTTTCAGGGCGAGTGTAGCAAGACCATTCGCCTGCCGGAAGGCGCGCTCTTGAACACGGACGCGTGAGCGCTACGTTCACCTCCCAGTTAGGTACGACGGTGTAGATTCTGTTCATGGACGCTCGACTCGAAAAGCCAAACGCTGGCCACCTGCCCAACCCCGCGGCGATCGCGGATATCCGGCTGGCCAAGTTCGCCATCGGCGACGTGGTGAAGCACCGCGTGTTCGCGTTCCGCGGCGTGATCTTCGACGTCGATCCCACCTTCGCCAATACCGAGGAGTGGTGGCAGTCGATCCCAGAGCATATCCGGCCGCGCAAGGACCAGCCGTTCTACCACCTGCTGGCCGAGAACGATGACAACTCCTACGTCGCCTACGTCTCCGAGCAGAACCTGCTGCCTGACGAGAGCGGCGAGCCCGTGGGCCACCCGCAGGCGCCGTTGATCTTCGAGAGCTTCAACGAAGGCCACTACACCCTGCGGCCGCGCATCAGCCACTAGTCAGCGGGTTCCCCCATTCCGCCACTCTGTGGGGGAAGGTGAAGGGCAATCCGCACCTTCGACGCCTCGTTCGGCGCAAGGTTTTCGCGGTCGCCCCCCGAAAAGCGGCGTGGTTAGAACGGAACTTCCGGTCGATTGACCTCATTCTGACGGCATGAGCGCTGACGGTTTTGCATCGACCCCGCCTGCGGGCGCGAGGCCTGACTGGACCATCGACCAGGACTGGGCGGCCTATACGCCGGCCGAGCATCAGGTCTGGATGACCCTCTATGAGCGGCAGTCTAGGCTGTTGCCGGGGCGGGCCTGCGACGCCTTCCTGCACGGCCTTGACGCCCTGGACCTGCATCGCGGCGGCATTCCGGACTTCACACGGATCAATGAGGAGCTGGGCCGGCTGACCGGCTGGAGCGTGGTGGCGGTTCCGGGCCTGGTCCCCGACGAGGTGTTCTTCGATCACCTGGCCAATCGACGCTTCCCGGCGGGCCGGTTCATCCGCAAGGCCGAGCAGCTGGACTATCTGCAGGAGCCGGACATCTTCCACGACGTGTTCGGCCACGTGCCGATGCTGACCAATCCCACCTTCGCCGACTACATGCAGGCCTATGGCGCGGGGGGGCTGACGGCGATGGACCGGGGCCAGCTGCACAACCTGGCGCGGCTCTACTGGTACACCGTCGAGTTCGGGCTGCTGGAGACGCCGGAGGGTCTGCGGATCTATGGGGCCGGCATCGTCTCGTCCCATGCGGAGTCGATCTTCGCCCTGGACGACCCCTCCCCCAACCGACTGGGCTTTGACCTGGAGCGCGTGATGCGCACCCCCTATCGGATCGACGACTTCCAGCAGGTCTATTTCGTGGTTCCGTCCCTGCAGGCCCTGCTGGACGCGACCCTGCAGGACTTCGGGGCGCTCTACGAGCGGCTGGCCAGGTCAGGGGATATTCCGATCGCCGAGGTGGAGCGTGGGGACCGGGTGTTCACGCGGGGCACGCAGGCCTACGCGGCGGCTCGCACATAGCGTTCCCCCACCGAGGGGGAAGGGAGCTAGCGAGCCTCCATCAGCAGTTTCAGGCCCCGGTCCACCTCGGCCCGCTGTTGCGGCGTGAAGAGCTGGTAGCGCCGGGCCTTGCTGCTGGCGGCGGCTTCGATCCGGTCCTCGGTCACGTAGATGATCTGGCCCTGGTAGGCGCCGGTGACCGGCGTCCCGTGCCGGAGGTGCAGACCCTCGAGCTGGATGGCGCAGGCCTGGAGGTTGGGCACGCTGTTTGATATGGGCCGGAAGTCCTGGGCGCCGTTCATGGCCGGGGCGAGGCGCCAGCAGACACCGGTGTGGGTCGGCGGCTTGAGTGACTTCTCGCAGGCCGACAGGGCCAGCAATCCCGCGATACCGATCAACACGCTTCGCAGCATCAATAGTCCCTGCGCCACCGCACGGCGAGCTTGCCGTCCCCCTGGCTGGCGAGCCTGGAGATGATGGACAGGTTCTTGCGCACGCGCCACTCCACCTGGGCCGAGGGGCCTTCGCGGCCGCCGCCGGTCAGTTCCAGATAGACGTCTTCCGTCAGATACTTGCCACCGGAAATTGTCATGCCGCTTTCGCCGCCGCCAGCCAGCGCCAGGCGGTCGAGGCCGGCGAAGTTGCGCAGGTTGCCGATGACGTCGAAGCCGCCGCCGCCGGCCAGCGACGACAGGGCCGACGCCAGCTGAGCCGCTTCGAGCGGCGAGAGCTGCGAGGCCGAGCGGCCGAACAGGACGTTGGACAGTACCTCGTCATTGGGCAGGGTCGGCGTCGAGCTGAGGGTGATCTCCGGCTTGGCCGCCGTGCCCCGGATGCTGACCACCGCGGTCAAGGAGGGGTCGTCGCGGGTGGCCGAGAGGCTGAGGCGAATGTCCCGGGGCGAGGTGGCCAGATAGACCACCCCGCGCGGGTCGAACTCGAACCGCTTGCCCGCGAAGTCGTACTCGCCACGCACCACCCGGGCGACGCCGGAGAGCACCGGCCGGTTGGTGTCGCCGCCCACATGGGCGTCCAGGGACAGCTCCACGTCCAGGCCCCGCCCCCGCAGATAGATCCGGCGAGGCGCGGTGAGGGTAACATCGAGGTTCACCCCCAGGCCCCGCCGCGCCACGGCCTGCTGCGCGACCCCGAGGTCCATGGGCTTGTTGACCTCGATGACCTCCATGGCCACCACGCCGGACGGGGTCGGCGTGCGCGCCGAGACATCGGCCCGCTCCACCAGCAGCTTGCCCGCCAGCCGGACCTTGCCGGCGACGTCCCGGTCCAGGGTGACCTGACCGCTGGCCGAGGCAGTGGCCTGGTCGTTGTCGATGAGCCGGAAGGCGGTGAGATCGAGCTTGAACGTGCTGACCCCGTCCTGGCTGATCCGCCCCGAGCCGGTCGCTGAGCCGCCGTGGCCGTCGGCGCCAGTGGCGCGGGCGACATTGATCACATTGTCGGTGAGGGTCGCGCGCACGATCACCTCGCGCAGCACCAGGCCGGTGGCCCCGTCAGAGAAGCGGCCGTCGTCCACCGACGCCTCGCCGCGCGTCTTGATGTCGGCCAGGGTCCCGCCCAGGGTCCCCTCCAGCCGCACCCGGCCCGCCAGTTCGCGTTCGCCGCCCACCAGCAGGTCCCACAGGGGCTTGACCTCGCCGTCGGCGAACACCCGGCCGCGTATCGGCTTCTGGCGATTGAGGGCCACGCGGAAGGGCGCGGCCGAGGCCTCGGCGGGGAGGACCAGGTTGGCGGTGGCCTTGAGACCTCCGGTATTGGAGAGGTCGGCGTCGATGACCATGCTGCTGTCGGCCAGGCGCGCCTTGAGCACGCCGTCGAGGCCCTGGGAGACGTCGGAGCCCTTGGCGCGGGCGTCCTCCAGCCTGGCGTCCAGGGTCCCGTCGAGGCGGGCGCCCTTGCCGGCCAGGTTCAGATCGGCGTCCACCTTGCCGGTGAGGTCCTCGTTGAAGAGGCCCAGGCCGAGCTGGCGCAGTTGGGCGCGGACCTGGGCGGTGTCGCCCGCCAGCCTGCCGTCGAAGTCGATCTCGCCGCCGTCGGACGCCGCCAGGCGAAGGCGCGCGCTGCGCTCCGGGCCACCGACCTTGAAGACGGCGGTCTCCAGGGTGCGCAGGTCACGGCGGCCGTAGCGGCCCATGCCGTCGAAGGCGATGACGTAGCCGGGCCTGGCCTGGGTGATCACCCCCTTGCCGTTGAAGGCCCAGGGGCCGTTGCTCGAGGCGCCCTTGACGTCGGCGGCGTAGGGCAGCCGGGCGAGCGGGCCGTCGGCTGTGACGCGGCCCGCGCTGATGGCGACCCGGGAGCCCGGCAGGACCGCGTTCTGCGCCCGCAGGTCGAGGCTGGCGCGAGGGCCGCCCGAGGCGTCGACGATCTTCACCGCCCCGGTCACCTGTCCGCCGTCCAGGAAGGCGCCCTTGGTGAGGTTGATGGCCAGGTCGGCCGACGACGGCGTAGACCGGCGCAGGGCGAGCGCGCCCGTCGCCTTCAGGCCGCCGGCGTCGATGGCCAGGTCGCGGAGATCGACGCCGCCCTCGGGGAAGCGGAAGGCGGCCTTGGCGGCGGCCGGGCCGTACTCGCTGGCAGCCGCCAGGGTCACGAGGCCGCTGGAGCCGTCGGGACGGCGCATGAAGGTCAACGTCATCTTCGCGGCCGTCAACGGCAGGCGCGGCACATCCAGGGCCTCGAAATCGGCCAGCAGGTCGGCGCGGGGCTCTCCGAGCGTGCCAGTGATGGCGCCGGAGCCCTTGGCCTTGCCGGTGATCTCGACGGGGCCGGCGCGGAACGGGCCGTCGGCGGACCAGTCCAGCTTGAACTTTAGGGCGCCGTTCTCCAGCACGCCGGCGCTGGTCGCCTTGACGGCCGCACCGTTCAGCTCCGCGCTGGCCAGCGAGATCTTGCCGTCCTGGATGTTTCCCTTGGCCGAGAGGCGCGGCGACGCGCCCAGCAGGCGGTCAAGCTCGGCGTAGCCGGAGGCGAACTTGGCGCCCCTCGCGTCGGCCGACAGAGTCCAGGGTTTGCCCGGGCCCGCTTGTGTGGCGCTCCAGGTGGCGGACGCTGAGCCCCTGGCGTCGGTCCTGGCGGCGGCGAGGTTGGAAACCTCGGCGGCGCCCTTGAAGTTGAGGCCGCCAATCAGGCCACGTCCGCCGCTGGCCTGGACCTTCAGCCCCGCACCGGCGGCCTGCAGGTCGCGCAGGGAGAGGCGGCCGTCGGCCAGGCGCTGGGCGTCGAAGCTGGCGGTCGGCCTGGCGCCGAGGATGGCGGCGAGCACGCCGGTCCCCTTCCCGCCCGCGCCGCTGGCCTGGCCCTTCACCGAGAGGACGCCCGCCCTGCGGGTGAGCTGGATGGGACCGCTGACACGGTCCAGGCCGTAGGATCCGAGCTTCAGGCGATCCACAGACAGGGTCCCGACGAAGCGTGCGTCGTTGGCCGTGCCGGTCAGGACGCCAGCCGCGCGCGCAGGCCCCATCTGCGGCCCGCCGCTGATCTTCGACAGGCTGGCGGTGTCCAGGGTCAGCGCCAGGCCCTTGGGACCGGTGCGGCGTTCGCCGATATTGCCCTTGCCCCTGGCCACCAGGGTCAGGTTGGCCGACTGCGCGCGGGCGGTGAGGTCCTGCAGGCCAGACTCGGCCTTGGCGCCGGTGATGACGAACAGGGCCTGGGGGCCCAGACGGGCTGAGAGCTTGCGGGTCAGGGTCGAGGCGGTGAGGTCGAGACGGCCATTGGCCTGCCCGCCCTCGGGGCTCCAGGCGCCCTGCATCTCCAGGGGCGTGGCGGCGCCGGAGGTGACGACGGCGGTGAGCTTGCCCGCCGACATCTTGCCGTCGGCGCGGGCCTTGAGGTCGAAGGCCTGGTTCGCCGGGAGACCGGCGGCCCCGGCCAACGCCCCGCCCTGGGCCTCGTGGACATCGGCCACCAGCAGCAGGGGCCGGGTCTCGCCGAAGTCGAACTGCACATCCAGGTCGTCGCCGGCATGCAGGACGCTGGCGGCGGAGACGCGGCCCTGCTGGCCACCGCCGCGCCGCTGGATGTCGAGGCTGGCGGTGACATCGTAGAGGCCGCGCCGGTAGCTGAAGGCCGGCTGCAACTCTAGCCGGGTCTTGATGAGGTCGATGTCGAAGGAGACCGGCAGTCCGCTGGATTTCTGCTTTGGCGTCAGGGTCGGGCGGCGCAGCACGGTGACCTGCTCTGCGGTGATCGTCTCGGCGTGCAGTTTTCGGGTCAGAAGCTTGGCGTAATGCCATGAAATATCGAGGTTCCTCGCCTCGAGCCAGACGCCTTTCTCGTCGGAGATGGTCAGGCGGCGCACCGAGAAATGACGCCAGACGTCGCCGGAAAGGCCCTCGATCCGCAGCGTCCCGAAGCGGCCGAGCTTGAGGCCGTTGGCGCGCGACTCGATCAGCATGCGGCCCTGGGGCAGCAGTACGCCGTAGCGGGTGGTGAGCAGCAGGCCCGACAGCACGACGGCCACGACGGCGCAGATCACCAGGATCGCCTTGGGCAGGCTGCGGCTGCGGGCGACCTTCACCACGGCGGCTTCCACCTCGTGGACCACCTCCTCGATGTCGGACGGGCCGGTCAAAAGCTCTGCCCGATGCTGAGATAGATCTGGAAGGCGGCGTCGCCCTTGCGCTTCTCCAGGGGGATGGCGATGTCGGCGCGGATCGGGCCAAAGCCGAGGTCATAGCGGACGCCGATCCCGGCCCCCACGCTGAGGTCCTTGAAGCTGGGGACCTGGTTGGAGCCGATCGACCCCGCGTCCATGAACACCACCACGCCCCAGCGCTTGCCGATCTTCTGGCGCAGCTCCACCGAGCCTTCGAACAGGGAGAGGCCGCCCTGGGGGGTGTTGTCGGCCAGGCGCGGGCCGATGGCCTGGTAGGCGTAGCCACGCACGGAACCGCCGCCGCCGGAATAGAACCGCCGCGAGGCGGGAACCTCCGGCATCAGGCCGCCGATGGCCGAGCCCAGCTTGAGGCGGCCAGCCACGACGGTGCGGCCCTTCTCGTCGAAGGGGAAGTAGATCGAGCCCTGAGACTGGGCCTTCAGATAGGGCAAGGTGTCGGCGCCGGCGATCAGGGTCGGCTCCAGCCGCGCCTCCACGCGCCAGCCCCGCTTGGGGTCCAGGGGATCGTCGGAGCGGTCGAGGGCCATGGCGCCCAGCGCCGAGGCGATGACCAGCTTGCGGCCGAGGGACGACAGGGTGACCGGCTGCAACTCCTGGGTTTCGCTGTAGTCCAGGGAGGCGCCGACCGTGACGTGGGAGGTCTTGCCGAAGCGGCGCTCGACATCGGCGCGGACGCCGACGCCGGTCTCATCATAGGCGTCGGTGTAGACGCGGTAGAGGCCGGCCTGGCCCTTCAGGGTCTGCTGGGCGCGGCGCCAGTGCGGCAGGGTCAGTTCGCCGCCCAGACGGCTGTCCACCGTGGAGGCGCGCCCGTAGTAGGAGAGCGTGTCGGCGCGGCCCAGAACGTTGTAGCGGGTCCAGCGGGCGTCGGCCCCCACCCCCTCGCTGGTGGAATAGCTGGCGCCCAGTTCGAGGGTGCGGCGCTTGCGGTCGGAGATACTGACAATCACCGGGCGCAGGCCCTCTGTGGTCGCCTTCTCCTTGCCGGCCAGAGCGACGGTGACGCTGTCATAGACACCGGTGTCCAGCAGGCGGCGCTCCAGCTCGCCCACATCGTCGGGATCGTAGGGCTCGCCGATCTTCCACGGGGCCAAGCCGCGCAGCCAAACCGGGTTTGTGCGGCCCGGCGTCACCAGTTCGATGCCGTCCAGGAGCACCAGCTCGCCCGAGACGATGCGGAAGGTGGGGCGGACGCTGTGGTCGGCGTGGTCGACGATCACCTGGCGGTCGCCCGACGTGACGTCGGCATAGCCGCGCTTCTGCACGGCGGCCACGATGCGGCCTTCAGCGCCCAGGACGTCGGCGGCCCGTCCGGCCTGACCGTTGGCCAGGCCCAGCACCGCCTCGCCGGCGATCTGCACGCCGGGCGTGGGCTCAGGCGTGACCCACTCGACCTTGGGGTCCTGGATGGTGAAGCGCTGGCCGGGGATGACCTTGACCACCGGCTGGGCGGGCTCGGTCTCAGTGACGTCGGCCTCGACAGTGTTGGCGTAGTAGCCCTCCGACCGCAGGACGGCGACCGCATCCTCGGCGGCCTCACGGGCGCGCCTGCGGGCCTCGAAGCGGTTCTCGATCGGCTTGTCGGTTTCGCCCACCGCATTGGTGATGGCGTCGCGCAGGCTGTCGGACAGTTCGCCCTCGACGGCAGCCTTCGGGGCCGCAGCGTGCGCGGAGTCTGGCGTCCCTTGGACACAAAGCGCCGCTGAGGCGGCGACGGCGAAGACCAGTCGTCCCAAGGTTCAAGAATCCCTGCCGTCCCCATCCCGGGTCTATCTCGGGTCGCCTTGCCTTGTCACCCCGCCGGAGACGCGCAAGGTGCTTTCAAACCAAGCGGAAGCCTGCCCAAATAGTGGGCAGCAACTCCTGCGTCGTCCGCCGATTCCGAAAAGCCGCCCCTTTGCCCGGGGCTCTCCCTACGGTCGGAACCAAGGCGAAGCAGAAGGATTATCGCAGAGGTGGAGTGGGGCGTGGCGACGGCGAAGAGATCGGACACCAACGCCATCGAGATCTCGGATGGGGCGATCCCCTACGACGAGATGCTGACTCTCGCCGGTGAGGTGCGCAGCCACTACGCCGGCCTCAATGAACGCATCGCCACCCTGGCCTCCGAGGACATGGCTGAGCGCCAGCGGACGCTGGAACGGTTCTTCCTGCTGCAGGGCATCACCTTCACCGTCTATGGGGCCGAGAGCTCCACCGAACGGATCATTCCCACCGACCTGCTGCCGCGCATCATTCCCGCAGAGGAATGGGCGACCATCGAGAAGGGCCTGACCCAGCGTCTGCGGGCCCTGAACATGTTCCTGGCCGACATCTACGGTGAGCAGCAGATTCTGATGGACGGGGTGGTGCCGCGCGACCTGGTGCTGATGGCGCCGTCCTACCGGCGCGAGATGCAGAACCTTTATGTTCCGCACCAGGCCTACGCCAATGTCTGCGGCTCAGACCTGATCCGCCAGCCGGACGGCGCCTTCGCGGTGCTGGAGGACAATCTGCGGGTCCCCTCCGGCGTCTCCTACATGTTGGCCAACCGAGAGGCCTCCAAGCGCACCTTCCCCGGCACCTTCCGCGCCTCGAACGTGCGCGCCGTCGACCGCTATCCCGACCTGCTGCTTTCGACGTTGAAAGGCATGGCGGCCGACTGGCGGCCCAACCCTCAGGTCGTGGTGCTGACGCCTGGTGTGTACAACTCGGCCTATTACGAGCACGCCTATCTGGCGCGGCTGATGGGGGCGCCCCTGGTGGAGGGCCGCGACCTCGTGGTCCACGACAACATGGTCTACATGCGGACCACGACGGGACTGCGCCGCATCGACGTGATCTATCGCCGGGTGGATGACGACTTCATCGACCCCCTCACCTTCCGCCGGGACTCCGGGCTCGGGGTCGCGGGGCTGTTCAACGCCTATCGGGCGGGCAACGTGGTGATCTGCAACGCGCCCGGCACCGGGGTCGCCGACGACAAGGCGGTCTATGCCTATGTTCCGGAGATCATCAAATACTACCTCGGCGAGGACGCCATCCTGCCCAATATCGAGACCTTCCTCTGCCGCGAACCGGCCCAGCTCAGCCACGTTCTGGCCAACCTGGACAAGTTGGTGGTCAAGGCGGTCGGCGCGTCCGGCGGCTACGGCATGTTGATCGGACCACACGCCAGCGCCAAGGAGCGCAGCGAGTTCGCCGACGCCCTGCGCGCCGACCCGTGCAACTACATCGCCCAGCCCACCATCCAGCTGTCGACGGCGCCCTGCCTGATCGACGGCGAGATCGACCCGCGCCACGTCGACCTGCGCCCCTTCATCTTGTCGGGCGAGAAGATCACTGTCACCCCCGGAGCCCTGACCCGCGTGGCCCTGAAGAAGGGCTCGCTGGTGGTGAACTCCAGTCAGGGCGGCGGTTCCAAGGACACCTGGATCCTGGCCGCCGACGCCGAGGAAGCTCAGTCATGATGCTCGACATCCCTCATTGCAAAGGCTCGCGAGCATGATGCTCGCGAGGGTCGCCGACAGCCTCTACTGGATGGGCCGCTACGTGGAGCGGGCCGAGCACATGTGCCGGCTGTCGGACGTGATGCTCAACGCCACCCTGGACCGCAGCGACGCCGCGACTCAGGTCGCCCGCATCGTTCTCGCCGCCGTGGGCGACAACGATCCTGCGAAGGCCAATTCGCCCTATGACGCCGCCCGCGCCCTGGCGCTGGATCGCGAGGATGGCGGCTCGATCACCACCTCCCTGTCGCTGGCCCGCGAGAACGCCCGCCAGGTGCGCGACCAGATCACCAGCGAGACCTGGGAGCGGCTGAACCTGATCTATCTGCGGGTCACGGGGCCGGGGGCGGCCAAGGCCTTCAACGACGGCTCCTCGGCCTTCCTGCACGACATCATCGCCGACCTGCACCTGTTCAAGGGCGCGGCGGACGCCACCATGAGCCACGGCGAGGGCTGGCGGTTCCTGCTGCTGGGGGTGCATCTCGAGCGCGCCCAGCTGATCGGCCGCCTGCTGGAGGTGTTCTTCGGCGACGCCCGCAAGCGCCCGATCACCGACCACTTCGCACTGACCAGCCTGCTGCGGATGAGCTGCGCCCTGGAGCCCTATCTTCGGCGCTACACCGCCGACGTCCGGCCCGAGCTGATCCTGGAATTCCTGATGTTCGACGAGGACTTCCCCCGGTCGATCCGGTTCTCCACGGCGCGGATCGAGGAGCACCTCTCGGCCGCCAGCCGCTATGTGGACGCCGGCCACGCCGGTCCCGAGCGCCTGGCCGGCCGCCTGAAGGCGCGCCTGCAGTACGCCGATGTCGAGAACATCGAACTGGGCGGCGCCGGCGCCCTGCTCACCACCGTGCTGGACGAGTGCGAAGCGATCCACACGGCGATCTACGACACCTTCGTCGCCTATTCCCTCGAGATGCGGTTGCCGGCCTGATGCTTTTGGAAGTGCGCCACGTCACCCAGTACCACTACGCCGCCAATGTGCGCGAAAGCGTCATGGAGCTGTGGATGCAGCCCCAGAAGGGGGCGCGCCAGCGGCTGGTGAGCTTCGAGCTGGAGCTGGATCCGCCCGCCCAGCTGTTCTCCTACGCCGACGCCTTCGGCAACGCGGTCTATCATTTCGACGTACCGCAGCCGCACGACCGGCTGAACATCCTGGCGCGCTCGGCCGTGGAGACCCAGCCGACCGCGGTCCTGCCCAACGCCCTGGACCTGGGGGAATGGGACCGGCTGAAGAGCGACTTCGTCCGCGGCGAGAACTTCGACTTCCTCCACCATCACGGCTTTGCGGTGGAGTCCCAGGCCCTCAGCGCCTTCGTGGCGGAGGCAGGCATCGACCAGCTTCGGGTGCGCGACCCGCTGAGCGCCCTGCGCGAGCTGTCGACCATCATCTACCGGTCCTTCGCCTATGAGCCGGGCCTGACCGACGCCGAGAGCCCCATCGACCTGACTCTGAACGCCAAGCGCGGCGTATGCCAGGACTTCGCCCACATCATGATCGCTATCTGCCGGTCCTGGGGCATCCCCGCCCGCTACGTCTCGGGCTACCTGTTCACCGACCGCAAGGGCGGCGACCGTTCCGACCCCGACGCCACCCACGCCTGGGTGGAGGTCTTCCTGCCCAGCCTGCGCTGGGTGGGCCTGGACCCCACCAACAATGTGGAGGCCGGCGAGCGCCATATCGCCGCCGCCGTGGGCCGCGACTACAACGACGTGCCGCCGTCGCGCGGCGTCTACAAGGGCGAGGCGGAGAGCCAGCTGGCGGTGGGCGTGTCCGTGCGCCGCGCCAAGGCGGCCCTGACCGAGCCTGAGTTCATCCGGGTGGCCCAGCCGTCCTTCAGCCGCGGCGGACGCCGGCGTGGCCCGCCCGGCTCCCTGAAGTACGACCAGCAGCAGCAACAGCAGCAGTAGCGGCTAGATCAGGCGGAACAGGGTCAATCCGAGCAGGAAAGCGCCCACCGCCACGAAGCCGACCTCCACCAGCACCGCCCGCTCGGGCGAGGTCCGCAGGCTCATCAGGAACTGGAGCAGCTCATCCATGCGCGGCATAACGCCGCCAATTGATGAATCTCTCGTTAAAGTTGAGACGGCGCCCTTACGCGCTGAAGATGTATGCCTTCTGAGCGGTCAGGCCGAGCTTGTCGCCGTGCCTCAGGCCTTCGGCGGAGTTACGTTCGAAGGCCGCTTCGATGCGCTGACCGCCAGGCGTCCTGCCCTCGATCCTGGCCACCGGTCCCTGCACATTTATGCGATCGGTGGTGATGAAGAAAGCCTCCTCGCCGGCCGGAGCGCGGATGAGGTCGTGGGGACGCACAAAGGCCACGGCGGCGCCGTCGGCAGCGCCCTGGCCCGGAAGGGCGATCTCACCCCCCGTGAACCGCCCGCCCTTGACCGAACCCTCCAGACGATTGGCCTCGCCGACAAAGCCCGCCACGAAGGCGCCGGCTGGATGGTCATGGACCTGTTGCGGCGTGCCCACCTGCTCGACGACGCCGTGGTTTAGGATCGCCACGCGGTCGGCCAGCTCCAGAGCCTCTTCCTGGTCATGGGTGACGAAGATGGTGGTGACACCGGTGGCGTCGTGGATGCGGCGCAGCTCCCGGCGCAGGGACCTGCGCACCGTGGCGTCCAGGGCGCCGAAGGGCTCGTCCAGCAGCAGGACGCTAGGGCTGACGGCGAGCGCCCTGGCCAACGCCACGCGCTGGCGTTGGCCGCCGGAAAGCTGGGCCGGATAGCGTTTGCCCAGGCCCGGCAGCTCCACGAGGGTCAGCAGGTCTTCCACTCGCTTGTCGATCTCGGCCTTCGAGGGTTTGGCCGCGCCCTTCCGGACGTCCAGGCCGAAGGCGATGTTCTTGGCCAGCGTCATGTGGCGGAACAGGGCGTACTGCTGGAAGACGAACCCCACCTGGCGCTCGGCCGCGCTGGCATAGGTCATGTCCCGGTCGTCGAATAGGATCTGGCCCTTCTCGGGAAACTCCAGGCCGGCGATGGCGCGCAACAGGGTGGTCTTGCCCGAGCCGGAGGGGCCCAGTAGGGCCAGCAGTTCGCCATCGGCGATCTCCAGGCTCACCCCGTTCAGGGCGGGGTATCGGCCGAAGGTCTTCTCCACCGAGCGGATGGAAATAGTCATGGGGTCTCTTGGTCAGTGACGGGCCGGCCGCGATTGCGGCTGAGCCATCTCGAGCAGGGTCTCAAAGCCAGGGTGACGATAGTCAGACTGCGGATAGCGCCTGAGACGACCGCGCCCATCGGAATCTACGGCCATTGTCTATCTTCTGAGGCCGTTGCGTGAAAGCCTGACCGTCCCCCACAAGAAAGCCCCGCCCTCACTGAAGAGGACGGGGCTGCTGACGCCACTGGTAAACTGTGTCTTAGCGGTGATAGCCGTTGTTACTGTTGTTGCTGTTGGCGAGGACCTGGATGATCAGGCCGGTGGCGATGGCGGCCAGCACGTAGTCATTGTCGGCCCGGACCCAACGGTGGCCGCGGGGCGGCGCGCGTAGGCCGTAGCGGCCGTAATCGTTCACATAGTAGTGCGAGCTGCGATAATGGCTCGGCAGGCGCTGGCCCCGACGCCAGGCGTGGCCGCTGTAGTGGCGCTGCTGCTGACCGTAGGCGCGGCGATTTTCGCGACGCTCATCATAGCGGTAGGCGCGACGATCATCGTAACGGTCGTCGTAGCGGTCACGACGGTCGTCATAGCGGTCGCCGTAATAGCCTTGCTGATACTGGCCCTGGTAGTCGCGCTGATACTGCGCCGGCTGAGCCATGGCGGCCGTACCACCCAGCAGGGAAAGAGCGAGGGCGGCGGCGATTGCGCGTTTCATCGGGGTAACACCTTTGAGGGAGCTTCGAGCCGGCGGCTCTCTGCGTTCTCGCCAATATGCGACCGGCCCCCTGAACCTGTTTTAAACAGCGCGGGTCATCTCCTCTTCATCATGTTGGCGAGCGCGACTTGCTCACGGCATGGACGCGCCCTATGGTCCGCGCCGCTTCGCCCGGTGCGCTTTTGCTCGCCGCGCAAGGGCCGGTAGCTCAGTGGTAGAGCATTCGACTTTTAATCGAATGGTCGTGGGTTCGACCCCCACCCGGCCTACCAACATATCGCGACATATGTTGGACGTGTCCCCGCCACACGGGCATTCCAAGGCCTGCGGCGAAGCTGTACCATTGCGGCATGCGCGCGGCTTTCCTCTCCCTTCCGCTCCTGGCCTTGCTGGCGGCCTGCACGACGGCGCCCGCCGACGGTTCGCCGCAGATCCAGACCACCTCAGCCGCCAACCGCGAGAACGTGCAGAGCGCGGTGGCCGCGCCGCTGCGGGACGTCAATGTGTTGCGCACCAAGATCCCCCAGGTGCTGCTGGACGCCATGGCCGACCCCTACGCCCTGCCCGTCCCGGCCACCTGCGCGCGGATCACCAGCCTGATCCTGCCGCTGAACGGAGCCCTGGGCGCGGACCTGGACGAGCCGCTGCAGGATGGGGACGACCTGATGGTGCGCGGGCGCGGGGCGGCGCTGGGCGCCGTGGCCGGGGCGGCCTCGGGCCTAATCCCGTTCCGGGGCTGGGTGCGCAAGCTGTCGGGGGCCGAGCGGCACGACGGCCTGGTGTCAGCGGCGATCGGCGCCGGCGCGGTGCGGCGGGCCTATCTGAAGGGGCTTGGAGAATCCCGCGGCTGTCCCCTGCCCGCCCGGCCGTCCCACGACCTGGTGGAGCGCCAGGAGCCCATGACCGAGACCCTGAAGCCGCGCTACCCGATCCGCTAGAGTCCTTGCTTGTGTGCTTTCGAACGGCGAACCGGTTCCCACTTCGCCTGAAAGCTTACGCGTGCTGGCGGCTCTTGAAGTCCTTCCGGAACTGCTCGAACCGGCCCTGCGAGATCGCGTCGCGCATCGCCTGGGTCAGGGCCTGGAAGAAGGCGATGTTGTGCCAGGAGAGCAGGACCTGGCCGAGGATCTCCTCGGACTTCACCAGGTGGTGCAGGTAGGCCTTGGAATAGTGACTGGAGGCCGGACAGGCGATGGTCTCGTCGAGCGGCGTGTCGTCCTCGGCGAAGCGGGCGTTCTTCAGGTTCAGAGCCCCCTCCCAGGTCCAGGCCTGGCCGTGACGGCCCGAGCGGGTCGGCAGGACGCAGTCGAACATGTCGACGCC
>NZ_JANPJP010000153.1:0-25929 GCF_031425575.1 Phenylobacterium sp. | reverse complement strand
ATGGCGCGGTCGATCGCGTCGCTCAGGCCAATCGCCGAAGGGTTTGCGGAAACCTGGCGGCTAGAAGGTCTTCCGGACGCGGATAAAGAGGCCGCGCCCGAACTGGATGTCACGGTCATCGACATGCTTCACGGCCGAGGTGCTGCGCGGTCCGGCATAGGCGGTGGTGGTGTGGCGGAAGCCGCGCTCGGTGACGTTGTTCAGCTCGGCGCGGACGTTGAGGTCGGGCCGGGGCTTCCATTCGGCGAACAGCACCATCCAGGTCTTAAGCTTGTCGGTGTAGATGGCGTTGTACTTATATGAGGTCTCGCGCCACGCGCTGAAGACGTCGAACCCCCAGTTCATCCTCCACTGTGGGAGATCATGGGTGAAGTGGGCTTCCCACTCCAGGGGCCGCAAACGGGAGATCTCGCGCTTCTCCAGGGTGGTGGGGTCGGTGACCTCAGAGCGGCGCCAGGTGGACTGGCCGCGCAGCTGGGCGCCCTTGAGCACGCGGTCCAGGGGCAGGGTGGCGTTGAGGATCAGCTCGTCCTTGGTTCCGTCGCCGATATTGCTGGGGGCGTCGAACACCAGGGCGCCGGAGAAGATCGGCGCACGGTCGATGACATCGGTGAGTTTGGAGTGGCGCAGGGTCAGAACCAGGGCGCCCTTGGTCCAGAACCGCTGCTCGAAGGCGAGCTCGCTCACCCAGGCCTGTTCGGGCGTCAGGGCCGGGTTTCCCACCGCCAGGCCGCCGCCATTGGGTGAGGAGTCGGCGACGAAATCATCGAAGTCCAACTGGCCCACCACGCGCTCGTAGCGGAAGCGAACCTGGGTCGTGTCGCTGGGCGCCCAGCTGCCCGCCAGGCGGGGCTTGAGGAAGTAGAGGGTCTTTTCGAGGCTGACATCGCCTTCGGAGGTGAGGACCGACCCCTCGTAGCGCAGGCCGCCCTCCAGGGTCAGAGTGGGCAGGGGCTTCCACACCGACTTTCCGAACACCTCGCCGCGCGTCTCGGTCACCTTCACATCGGCGGCGGGCAGCTTGTCGGGGACGCCATTGCTCAGCTGGTCGGTCTCGCTCTCCAGGATATTGAGGGCGGCTTCGGCCCCGGCCTCGAAGGAGAGGCGCTCGCTCTGACGATACTTCAGCACGCCGCGGCCGATGCTCTCGCTGGTCTTCTGGTCGAGGAAGAAGTCGCCGTTCGAACCCGTGGCGCGCGACAAGGACACAATGTCCGCGCCGGTGAGTTTCTGGAGGCCCACCAGCTCCAGGTCCATGCGCCCGCCCAGGGGGCGCTCGTAGCGGGCGCCGAGCTCGGTCTCGTACTCATCCTCGCTGTAGTTGCGAGATTCCAGTGCCGGAGCCGGGAATGCGATCCAGTCGAGCTGGTTGAACTCGTACCAGTTCCAGTAGCCGCGGGTGTTGAGCTTCAGCTTGCCGCCGGCCAGGGGCGTCTCGTAGGCGCCGGTCACCACCCATTGATAGGCGCGGCCATGACTGTCGATCTGGGACCGGATGAGCGGCGCGCCATTGGCCGCCAGCCTCACGCGGGGGCCGGGCCCGGAGCCGTCGTCGATCCCCTGGCCGTAGCGCAATCCGGCTTCCCAGGCCCCGGGCCCGGCCTGGCCGGAGGCCTCCAGCCGGACGCCCGAGCTGTTGCGCCCGTCGTCGATGATGTGGTTGTTGGCGAGCGCGATCAGGCCCTGGAACCCCGCCCCCTTCACCTTGACCACATTGGCCAGGATCGACTTGCCTTGCATGTCGATCCCGGGCGCGCCGCCGCGGATCAGCTCGACGTGAGCCACCTGGGCGGCGGGGATGCGGCGCAGGATCTCCTCGATGTCGTCGGTCTTGGAGGTGGGCCGCGCGCCGTCGATCAGGACATTGCCGGCCGCGCCCTCGAAGCCGCGGACATCGTCGCCGCCGTCGATGGAGAAGCCGGGCAGGCGCTGCACCATGTCGAGGGCCGTAGAGGGCCGCTGCTCGGCGAAATAGGCGGGGGGATAGCTGATCACACCCTGGGTCGCGGGCTGGGCCATGGAGATGGCCGGGACAGCGGCGGCCAGAACAGCGGCCAGGGTCAAGGTAGGTATCATGTGACGGTTCCCCAGTTCCGGCGCAGGTGAACCGCGCCCAGGGAGTCACGCCAATTAAATGCCCGTAACCTGGATTAATTCGAGGAAAGGTTGGCCGGGCTCGAAGGACTACGCCTGTAATTCACAGAATTTACAGGCGTAGTTCTAATGTCAACCGGGGTTATGTGAATTCGCCGTCCCGTTCAAAGCGGTCAGACGCTGGTCCCGCCGACGGTCAGGCCGGTGATCTTCAGCGAGGGCTGGCCGACACCCACCGGGACGCTCTGTCCCGACTTGCCGCAGACGCCGACGCCGGGATCGAAGTCGAAGTCGTTGCCGATCATGGTGACCCGGGTCAGGGCCGAGGGACCGTCGCCGATCAGGGTGGCACCCTTCACCGGGCTGGTGATCTTGCCGTCCTCGATCAGATAGGCTTCGGTGCACTGGAAGACGAACTTGCCGTTGGTGATGTCCACCTGGCCGCCGCCGAAATTGGCGCAATAGAGGCCGCGCTTGGTGGCCTCGATCATCTCTGCGCGCGGGGTGTCGGTCTTGCCGTTGTCCATGCCGGTGTTGGTCATCCGCGGCATGGGCATATGGGCGTAGGACTGGCGGCGTCCGTTGCCGCCGGCCTTCATGCCCATCAGGCGCGCGCTCATGCGGTCGTGCATGTAGCCCACCAGGATCCCGTCCTCGATGAGCACGGTGCGTTCGGTGGGGGTGCCCTCATCGTCGACGGTGAGGGAGCCGCGGCGGCCGGGCAGGGAGCCGTCGTCGAAGACGGTGACGCCCCGAGCGGCCACCTGCTCGCCGATGCGGCCGGCGAAGGCCGAGGTGCCCTTGCGGTTGAAGTCGCCCTCCAGCCCGTGGCCGACGGCCTCGTGCAGCAGGATGCCGTTCCAGCCGGCGCCCAGGACCACATCCATCTCGCCGGCCGGGCAGGGAACGGCGTCGAGGTTCATCAGGGCCTGGCGCAGCGCCTCCTCGGCCTGCTCCTGCCAGTTGGCGGCGCTGATCCAGTTCTCGAAGCCTGCGCGGCCGCCGGCGCCCGTGAAGCCGTTCTCGCGGCGGCCATCCTTCTCGACGGTCACCTGCACATTGATGCGCGACAGCGGCCGCACGTCGCGGATCAGCCGGCCGTCGGCGCGCAGGATCTCCACCGTGCGCCGCTCTCCGGACATCGAGGCCATCACCTGGACCACCCGGGGATCGCGAGCCCGGCACCAGGCGTCGATCTCCTGCAGCAGGGCGACCTTTTCCGAGAAGGCTGGCGAGGCGGTGGGATCGTCCTCGCCATAGAGCTTGGTGTTGGTGGCGCGCGGCGCCTCATCGGACCCTGAGACGCCGTCATAACCGCGCTTGGCCAGGGAGGCCGAGGCCGCAGCCCGGCGGATGGAGGCCTCGGAGATCTCGCTGGAGTGGGAGTAGCCGGCCGTCTCGCCCGCCACCACCCGCAGGCCGAAGCCCTCGGAGGAGTCATAGGCCGCGGACTTCAGCCGGCCGTCGTCGAACAGGAACGATTCGCTCTCGGAGCGCTCGACGAACAGCTCGCCGTCGTCGGCGCCCTGCAGCGCGTCCCCCAGAATCTCGCGGGCTCGTTCAGGCGAGACGCCAGCGGAGTCCAGGATGGAGGGGGCGGGGGAATGGGCGTTCATGAGCGCTATGCCTTGACTGACTTGGCTCAAGAGATAGGGGCTCCCGGCCGGTCCGTCACCCCAAACCGCGCGTCACGACGCCTTTCGGCTGCTCCTGACCGGCCTCGCCCGTTCAACGATCATGGGTCGGCGCGGCCTGCGTCACATCGTCCGAAGCCCCTTGGCCCGCCGGAGATTCCGCACCGCCACGCCACGCTCGCGCCCCAGGCGGCTCTACCGTCTTGGCAAGGCGTCGGCGAGCGCGTATGCACCCCGCTTAAGGGCCGGGTCTCGTCAGTTCACGGGGCGCGCACCCCTAAGACGGCGGCAGCGGCGATCGTTTCGGCGAGGCGCAGCCGGCCAAGCAGACCGAGGGGACATGAAGTCAAGGTTTCAAGGGATGCGAGCGCTGGCGGCCGGGGCCGCAGCGGGCGCGATGACAGCGTTCTGGGGCGTCTCGGCCCAGGCTGAGGAGCTCGTGGGCCAGCCCACGCCCGGCGGCATGAATCTGCAGGCAGGGGTCACCCCGCTGCGGGCCGACGCCATATTCTTCCACGACATCATTCTCCTGCCGATTATCACGGCCATCAGCCTGTTCGTGCTGGGCCTGCTGATCTGGGTCGTGGTGCGCTTCAACAAGCGCTCCAACCCGGTGCCGGCCAAGTGGAGCCACAATACGCCGATCGAGATCATCTGGACCGTGGTCCCGGTGCTGATCCTGATGGGAATCTCGATCTTCTCCTTCAAGCTGCTGTTCGCCTACCACGACATGCCCAAGCCCTACATGACCGTGAAGGCCACGGGGTATCAGTGGTACTGGGGCTACGAATATCCCGACCAGAAGATCGGTGAGTTCGTCTCCAACATCCTTCCCGAGGACGAGGCCAAGGCCAAGAAGGTCCCCTACCTCCTGGCGGCCACCGAGCCCTTGGTGGTTCCGGTGAACCAGGTCGTCCGCGTGCTGGTGACCGGCGCCGACGTGATCCACGCCTTCGCCGTTCCCTCCTTCGGGGTGATCTCCGACGCCGTCCCGGGCCGGGTCAACGAGACCTGGTTCAAGGCTGATCGTCCGGGCGTCTATTACGGCCAGTGCCGCGAGCTGTGCGGCGTCGATCACGCCTTCATGCCGATCGAGGTCCACGTGCTGAGCCAGGCCGATTTCGACGCCTGGGTCGCCAGCAAGGGCGGCTCGCCCGTCGGCGCCGCGCCCGCGGCTGCGGCCGCCGGCGACGCCGCGGTTCCGGTCTCGGCCACCACCCCGGCCCCCGTCTCGCCGAACAACCCCGCCGCGCCGGCTCCGGCCGCGGCGGCGCCGACTTCCACGCCGCCCGCGCCCGCTGCGGCGCCGGCCGCGCTCTGATCTAGGACACGCGTACGATGGCACACGCCGCCGCTCACGATCATCACGACGAACACATCCCGGGGTTCTTCACCCGCTGGTTCCTGTCGACGAACCACAAGGACATCGGCACGCTCTACCTGCTCTTCGCCATCATGGCGGGGATCGTCGGCGGGGCGTTGTCGGGCCTGATCCGCTGGGAGCTCTACGAGCCCGGGATTCAGGTCTTCACGTCCGGTTCGCTGTTGGACCAGCTCGGGGTGATTGAAGCCTCCAAGCACGGCTACAACGCCGTGGTCACCGCCCACGCCCTGATCATGATCTTCTTCATGGTCATGCCCGCCATGATCGGCGGGTTCGGCAACTGGTTCGTGCCGCTGATGATCGGCGCGCCGGACATGGCGTTCCCGCGGATGAACAACATCTCCTTCTGGCTGCTGGTGGCGGCCTGGGTGCTGCTGCTCACCTCGATGTTCACCGACGGCGGCCCCGGCAAGGGCTTCGGCGGCGGCTGGACCCTGTATCCGCCGCTGTCCACCTCGGGCCACACCGGCCCGTCCATGGACCTTGCCATCCTGTCGGTCCACCTGGCCGGCGCCAGCTCGATCCTGGGCGCCATCAACTTCATCACCACCATCTTCAACATGCGCGCGCCGGGCATGACCCTGCACCGCATGCCGCTGTTCGTGTGGTCGATCCTAGTGACGGTCTTCCTGCTGCTGCTCTCGCTGCCCGTCCTGGCCGGCGCGATCACCATGCTGCTGACCGACCGCAACTTTAACACCCACTTCTTCGACGCCGCCGGCGGCGGCGACCCGGTCATGTACCAGCACCTGTTCTGGTTCTTCGGGCACCCGGAAGTGTACATCCTGATCCTGCCCGGCTTCGGCATGATCAGCCACATCGTGTCGACCTTCTCCAAGAAGCCGGTCTTTGGTTACCTCGCCATGGCCTACGCCATGGTGGCCATCGGCTTCATCGGCTTCGTCGTGTGGGCCCACCACATGTACACCGTGGGCATGACCATCAACCTGCGCGCCTATTTCGTGGCCGCGACCATGGTCATCGCCGTGCCGACCGGGGTGAAGGTGTTCTCCTGGATCGCCACCATGTGGGGCGGCTCCATCGACTTCAAGACGCCCATGCTGTGGGCGATGGGCTTCATCTTCCTGTTCACCGTCGGCGGCGTGACCGGCGTGGTGCTGGCCAATGCGGGCATCGACTACAGCCTGCACGACACCTATTACGTCGTGGCCCACTTCCACTACGTGCTGTCGCTCGGCGCCGTGTTCGCGATCTTCGCGGGCTTCTACTACTGGTTCGAGAAGATCTGGGGCGTGAAGTATCGCGAGTGGCTCGGCGCCCTGCACTTCTGGATCACCTTCGTGGGCGTGAACCTGATCTTCTTCCCGCAGCACTTCCTCGGCCTGCAGGGCATGCCCCGCCGCTACGTGGACTATCCGGAGGCCTTCACCCTCTGGAACCAGGTTTCGACGATCGGCTACCTGGTCACGGCGTTCGGCGTGGTGATCTTCCTGGTGCTGCTGGCTGAAGCCGCCATCTCGCGCCGCAAGGCCGAGGCCAATCCCTGGGGCGAAGGCGCCACGACGCTGGAGTGGACCCTGTCCTCGCCGCCGCCGTTCCACCAGTTCAACGAACTGCCGGTGATCAAGCCCGACGCGCACTGACGCGCCGCGCTCATCAAAGACGCAAAGAGGGGCGCGGGCTGGAACAATCCGGCGCGCGCCCCTCGACGTATGAGAGTAGAACCATGACGATGTCGTCAGCCCTTCCGACAAGCCGCGCTCCCGCGCGCTGGCAGGACTTCCTGCAGCTGTTGAAGCCGCGGGTGATGTCGCTTGTGGTGTTCACCGCCATCACCGGCATGGTCTGCGCCGACGCGGCCATCAACCCGATCCTGGGCGCCATCGCGATCCTGTGCATCGCCGTGGGCGCAGGCGCCTCGGCGTCGCTGAACATGTGGTTCGACGCCGATATCGACGCCAAGATGCGCCGCACCCGCGGGCGGCCGGTGCCGGCCGGCCGGGTTCAGGGCGCCGACGCTCTGACCCTGGGGGTCGTGTTGTCGCTG
This sequence comes from Phenylobacterium sp., assembly GCF_031425575.1. Classification (GTDB taxonomy): domain Bacteria; phylum Pseudomonadota; class Alphaproteobacteria; order Caulobacterales; family Caulobacteraceae; genus Phenylobacterium. The sequence goes on along the minus strand of NZ_JANPJP010000153.1, from coordinate 18,809 downwards.
TTCTCCACCATGCTGCTGGGAATGACCGTGAACTGGCTGGCCGCCGGCCTGCTGGCCTTCACCATCGTCTTCTATGCGGTCGTCTACACCATGTGGCTGAAGCGCTCGACGCCGCAGAACATCGTCATCGGCGGCCTGGCCGGCGCCCTGCCGCCGGTGATCGGCTGGGCCGCGGCCACTGGCACGGTCCCGCTGAACGCCTGGCTGCTGTGCGCCATCATCTTCATGTGGACCCCGCCCCATTTCTGGGCGTTGTCGCTCTACACCAGCGAGGACTACGAGAAGGCGGGCGTTCCGATGATGCCGGTGGTGGCCGGCGCGAAATCCACCCGCAAGCAGATCCTGATCTACAGCCTGCTGTTCACCCCGCTCTGCCTGGTCCCGGCCTTCACGGGTCTCGGCGGCCTGACCTATCTGGTGGTGGCCGCCGGCGGGGGGCTGATCTTCCTGATCCTCGCCTGGCGGGTGTTCAAGAGCCGGGCCGGGGACGCCGCCGATCCGCGCCAGGACGACGGCCTCTATGACGTCAAGGCTGCGGCCAAGGATGCGCGCAACCTGTTCGCCTTCTCGATCCTCTACCTGACCTTGCTGTTCGCCACCCTGCTGGCCGAGCACCTCCTCGACCTGCCCGCCTTCGGAGGTTTTTGATGAGCGACCCGCAGAACGAAGGCCCCGTCGACGCCAAGGCGCGCCGCGGCCGCAATATCGCATTGGCCCTCGGCCTGGCGCTGTTCATGGTGCTGGTCTTCGTGGTGACCATCGTGCGTCTGGGGGCCAGTACAGCCAATGGCTAAGCCGCCCCTTACCCTCCAGGCGCGCCGCAACCGCAACCTCGGCGCCATCTGCGCGATCGGCTTCCTCGGCATGGTGGGGGCCGCCTACGCCTCGGTGCCGCTCTACAAGGCCTTCTGCCAGCTGACCGGCTTTGACGGCGTGGTGCGCAAGGCCGATCGCGCCCCCGACACAGTCCTGGACAAGCAGCTGGTGATCCGGTTCGACACCAATGTGCGCGAACTGCCCTGGACCTTCACCGCCGAACAGACCCGCCAGTCGGTGCGAATCGGCGAGACCGGCCTTGCCTATTTCAAGGTCACGAATAACGGCGACACGCCGATGACGGGCCGGGCCATGTACAATGTGGTTCCGGAGTCGGCCGGCGCCTACTTCCAGAAGCTCGAATGCTTCTGCTTCTCGGACCAGACGATCGGTCCCGGAAAAACCATTGAGTTTCCCGTGGTTTACTTCGTCGATCCGAAATACGCCGACGACTTCGAGACCAAGGGCAAGCCTGAGGTGACGCTGTCCTACACCTTCTTCCCGTCCGTGGACGCGGAGAAGGCCAGCCGGCGCGCCGATGCATCGCAGGCCAAGGTCGGTTCGGCCCTTGGCGGACACACCACGGCGGGGCTATAGCCTCCGCCAAAGCCTTGCTTCCCTGAAGCAAGGCGGCGACTAAAAGTTAGAGCGTGACGGGCGCCGAAACCGGTTCCCACTTTCGGCTGTCACGCTCTTAAACGGCCTTGGGCAGCGGAGAGGCGCCCAGGGCTTTGAGATTTGAGAGGGGTTAGGACCGATTATGTCTGCCGGCGACGTCAAGCACGACTACCACCTGGTGAATCCCAGCCCCTGGCCCCTGGTCGGGTCCATCTCCGCGACGGTGATGGCGCTGGGCGGCGTGGTCTGGATGAAGGGCCTGTTCGGCCTGCCCGAGGGCACCCCGTGGGTCTTCTATGCGGGCCTCGGCGGCGTGCTCTACACCATGCTCGGCTGGTGGATGGACGTGGTGAAGGAAGCCAACGCCGGCGACCACACCCCGGTCGTCTCCATCGGCCTGCGCTACGGCATGATCATGTTCATCGCTTCGGAAGTGATGTTCTTCGTCGCCTGGTTCTGGATCTTCTTCGAGATGGCCCTGTTCCACGAGGCCCGGACGCTATCGTCCATCGAGGAGGTCCGCACCGCCTGGGCCACCTGGCCCCCCGCCGGCGTCGAGCTGGTCCCGGCCTGGAACCTGCCCCTGGTCAACACGCTCACCCTGCTGCTCTCGGGCACCACGGTCACCTGGAGCCACCACGCGCTGCAGACCGGCGACCGCAAGGGCGCCAAGATCGGCCTGGCCCTGACCATCGCGCTGGGCGCGATCTTCACCGCCATCCAGGCCTACGAGTACAAGCACATCCTGGATCACAAGTACTTCTTCAGCGAAGCGGCCACCAACGCTGGCCTCTACGGCTCCTCCTTCTTCATGGCCACCGGCTTCCACGGCTTCCACGTCCTGATCGGCACCATCTTCCTGGCGGTCTGCCTGATCCGGATGATGGGTACGGGTCTGACCCAGAAGCAGCACTTCGGCTTCGAGGCCGCCGCCTGGTACTGGCACTTCGTGGACGTGGTCTGGCTGTTCCTGTTCGCCTTCATCTACGTCGTGTTCGGCGGAGCGGCTGGCGCCCACTAGTCCGATGAGAGGTCACAATCCGCTGCTGGCGGGGCTCGCGGGCCGCTGCCCGAACTGCGGAGAAGGACCTCTCTTCTCAGGCTTCCTGACGGTGGCCGCGCGCTGCGAGGCGTGCGGCTACGATCTGGCCAAGGCCGACAGCGGCGACGGTCCGGCCGTCTTCGTGATCCTGATCGCAGGTTTCCTGGCCTGCTTCGGCGCGCTGTTCACCCAGTTCTCCTTTGATCCGCCGATCTGGCTGACCATGATCATCTGGCTGCCCCTGACCCTGTTCCTCTGCCTTGGCCTGTTGCGGCCGATGAAGGGGCTCATGCTGGCGGCGCAGTTCGCCAATCGGGCGTCCGAGGCGCGGCATGACGGACAGGACTGACCCCACCCCCCGCAAGGCGTTTCCTCTCGCCCTGACCCTCGCCACGCTTGTCGCGGCGGGCATACTGGTCTGGCTGGGGTCCTGGCAGATGCAGCGCATGGCGTGGAAGAACAGCCTGCTGGCCCGTATCGAGGCCTTGCAGGCCGCGCCCGCCCGCCCGCTCGGCCCGGTGCTCGACGGCCTGGCTCGGGGCGGACAGGGCGACTTCATCCGCGTCAAGGTGGAATGCCCGGGCCTGGGCGCCGCCCCCTATCTGGAGCTCTATTCGGTCCGCGAAACCGGGGCCGGCCTGCGGCTGATCTCGGCCTGCGCGGTGGAGAGCGGCAGCTACCGCAGCATTCTCGTCGATCGTGGCTTCGTGTCCGACACCATCTCGGCGCGGCCGCCGGTCGATCCCGAGGACCGGACGCCGGTCAGCCTGGTGGGCGTCCTGCGCGCGCCCGACGAGGCGACCTTCGTGACGCCGGCCAACGACGTGGCGGGCAATCACTGGTACTCCCGCGACATCCCGGCGATGGCCGGGCAGCTCAAGGCGCCCTCGCCGGCGCCGATCATGCTGGCGGCGGAGACCAGTTCCAACCCCGCCTGGCAGGCCCTGAAGCCCGAGCCGCTTCCAGCCGAGATTCCCAACCGCCATCTCGAATACGCCCTGACCTGGTTCGGCCTTGCGGGCGCCTTGGTCGCCGTCTATGCCGCCATGCTCTGGCGATGGTGGAAGGCTTGATGCGGTACGTTTCAACGCGGGGGCAGTCGCCCTCGGTCGGCTTTGTCGATGCGATCCTGGCGGGCCTGGCGCCCGACGGAGGCCTCTATGTCCCGGAGGAATGGCCGAGCCTGACCCACAGCGAGATCGCCGCCTTCGCCTGCAAGCCCTACGCCCATGTGGCCACCGAGGTCCTGGCCCGCTTCGTGGGCGACGAGATCCCTCGCGAAATCCTCGCCGAGATGTGCGCCGAAGCCTATGCGACTTTCACCCACGCCGCCGTGGTCCCGGTCAAGCAGCTCTATCCGGGCGGCTTCATGGCCGAGCTGTTCCACGGGCCGAGCCTGGCGTTCAAGGACGTCGCCATGCAACTTCTGGCGCGGATCAGCGACCATGTGCTCGGCGCCCAGAAGCGCACCCAGACCATCCTCTGCGCCACCTCGGGCGACACCGGCGGGGCTGCGGTGGAGGCCTTCCGCGGCCGCGCCAACACCCGCATCGTCGCCATGTTCCCGGATGGCCGCATCAGCGAGGTGCAGCGCCGGTTCATGACGACGGCGGGCGAGGACAATGTCCGCTGCGTGGCGGTGTCGGGCACCTTCGACGACTGCCAGGCGATCCTGAAGGACGCGCTCTCCGACCAGAGCCTGAAACAGTCGGTGGGCCTGTCGGCGGTCAACTCCATCAACTTCGCCCGCATCGTCGCCCAGTCGGTCTACTACTTCACCAGCGCCGTCGCCGTGGGCGCTCCGCACCGGCCGGTGGCCTTCGCCGTGCCCTCGGGCAATTTCGGCGACGGCTTCGCGGGCTTCATGGCCAAGCGGATGGGGCTGCCGATCTCCAAGATCCTGGTGGCCACCAACTCCAACGACATCCTGGCGCGCGCCTTCCAGGACGGCCGCTACAGCCGCGGCGCCGTGGCCCACACCCAGTCGCCGGCCATGGACATCCAGTCGGCCTCCAACTTCGAGCGGCTTTACTTCGAGGCCGTGCGCCGCGACGGCGTCGAGACCATGCGGGCCTTCAAGGCCTTCGGCGACACCGGGGTGATCGACATTCCGCCGGGCGCCCTGGCCATGATGCGCGAGACCTTCGTCGGGGTTTCGATCAACGAGCGGGAGACCAGCGGCTCCATCGTGGCGACCCTGAACGAGACCGGTGAGTTGATCGATCCCCACACCGCCGTGGGCATGGCCGCCTTCCGCCGGGCGCGGGGAACCACCGACCCCATCATCGTGCTGTCCACCGCCCACGCGGCCAAGTTCCCCGAAGCCGTCAGCGCCGCCTGCGGCGAGACCCCGAACCTGCCGCGCAGCGCCCAGAACCTGGCCGGCAAGTCCGAGCGCTTCGACCGTCTGCCGGCCGACGCCGACACCATCAAGGCCTATGTCAGGGCCTTCGCGGAAAGCTGATCCTGGCCACGCTTCACACCCTCTCCAACGGCGTCCGCGTCGTCTGCGATCCGGTCCCAGGTCTTGAGACCGTGGCCCTGTCCGTGGTGGCCGGTCGCGGCGCGCGGTTCGAGGACGAGGCCCGCTCAGGCTGGTCCCACCTGCTCGAGCACATGGTCTTCAAGGGGGCGGGCGACCGTTCCGCCCGCGAGATCGTCGAGGTGGTGGAGGCGCAGGGCGGGTCCATCAACGCAGCCACCGGCTATGAGCGCACCAGCTTCCAGATCCGCGCCCTGGCGGGCGGCCTGGACCTCGGCTCGGCGGTGCTGGCTGACCTGATCCAGCGGCCGGTGATCGAGCCGGGTGACCTCACCCGCGAGAAGCAGGTGGTGGGCCAGGAGATCGCCGAGGCTACGGACACCCCAGACGACGTGGTGTTCGAGATGGCCCAGGGGGCGGCGTTCAGCGGCCAGCCGCTGGGCCGTTCGATTCTCGGCACCGACGCCTCCATCGCCCCGGCCACCCAGGCGACCCTGGCCGACTGGCGCGCGGCGCTCTACGCGCCTCAGACCCTGATCTTCTCGGCATCGGGCGCGGTGACCGAGGACGAGGTGCTGAAGCTCGCCGAGCGGGACTTCGGCGGCGCCGTCGGCGCCCCGATCGCCGACGCCGCGCCGGCCGTCTTCACCGGCGGGACGCAGACAGCGCCCAAGTCGCTGGAGCAGGCGAACCTGGTCTTCCTGCTGCCGGCCGTCGGGGTCCGCCACGACGACTACTTCCCCTTAAGGCTGTTCGCCGAAATCCTCGGCGGCGGCATGGCCTCGCGGCTGTTCCAGGAGGCCCGCGAGAAGCGCGGCCTGGCCTATACCGTGGACGCCTATTCCGAGACCTATGCCGACACCGGGGTGATGGGGGTGTTCGCCGGCTGCGCGGCCAAGGACGCCGCCGAGCTCGCCAAGGTCGCGGCCGGCGAGATTCAGGGCCTGGCCGAGAGTGTCGAGCCGGCTGAACTCGCCCGCGCCAAGGCCCAGCTTAAGGCCGGTATGTTCATGGCCAGGGAGTCCCTGCAGTCGCGCACTGAACAGGCCGCGGGCCAGGTGCTGCTGTTTGGCCGGCTGCTGTCCACCGCCGAGATCGCCGAGCAGATCGACGCGGTCGAGGCCGCCGACCTCGCCCGTCTGGGCGCCTTGCTGCTGGCGCCTGGCAAGGCCGCGGTCAGCGTGCTGGGCCCCCGGCCAGCTCTTAAGGCGGCGGACGCTTTCCAGAAGGCGCTGTTCGGGTAATCCAAATCCGCTCATCCCCGCGAAAGCGGGGACCCAGGCTTTTTCTCCCTTCTGAGAGCTTGGCGCGTGGACGGCCTCAGCAAACAAAAACACCTGGGTCCCCGCTTTCGCGGAGATGAGCGGTGGGTGGCCCCACCCCGCACTTGACGCCCCCCGCTCCAGGTCCGACCCTCCCGCCATGGCCCTGCTGGACTGGATCGCGCCGGAAAGCGGCCTACGCGTTGAGGGCGAGGGGGTGTTCCTGCGGCCGGCCCGCAACGCCGACTTCGAGGCCTGGCGCGAACTGCGGGCGGCCTCGCGGGACTTCCTGCAGCCGTGGGAGCCGACCTGGCCCGCCGATGATCTCAGCCGCGCGGCCTTCCGACGCAGACTGACCGCCTACGCCCGGGATCGTGAAGCCGGAACGGCCTATCCGTTCTTCGTTTTCCGCTCGAGCGACGAGGCCCTGACGGGCGGCATCACCCTGTCCAACGTGCGCCGGGGCGTCGCCCAGATGGGCTCGGTGGGCTACTGGTGCGGCCAAGCCTTTGCCCGACAAGGACAAACCCTGGCCGCCGTCCGGGCGCTGACCCTGTTTTCCTTCCGCACCCTGGCCCTGCATCGCCTGGAAGCCGCCTGCCTCCCCACCAACGAACCTAGCCGCAAGCTGCTCGGCCGGGCCGGGTTCGCCGAGGAGGGATATGCCAAGGCTTATTTAAAAATTAACGGCGTTTGGCGAGATCATGTCCTGTTCGGGCTTGTCTCGCCGCTTCGCGCGGCTCTGGAGCCTGATCAGGGAGTGTCGGTCTAGCCGGCGCGTGACCAGAGTTAGTCGAGGCGATGCCGAACGACCGTTGGATCTGGGACGCCACGACGACGCTTGAAGCGTTGGGCGCCGCCGACGTGGCCCTTTGGCTGTGGGAGCCGGAGCGTGACCGGCTGCGGATCACCGGCGCGTCGCGCGCCCTGGGCCTTGGGCCCCTCGCCCCCGAATGTTCTTCCGCCGCCATGCGCGCGCTCGCCATGCCTCAGGACCGGGCCCTGGCCGAGGAAGTCCTGCGCGTGCAGGAGCCGGGCAGCGAGATCGCCGTGCGCCTGCGCATGCGGGCCGGCGGCATCTGCATCTGGCGTGGCGTCTGGCTGGAGGAGGGGCTTCGCGCCGCCGGCGTCGTGGCGCCGGAGACCAAGTTCGCCGCCTCCGACGTCGACAAGCTGACCGGCCTACTGGACCGCAAGAGTTTCATCGCCCAGGCGCGCGAACGGCTGCAGACCCCGGGCGTCCACGAACTGGTGGTGGCCGACCTCGACCGCCTGCGCCGCCTGAACGAGGCGCTTGGCCACGAGCGGGCCGACCTGGTGCTGGCCGCGCTCGGATCGCGGATGGCCGCGGCCTTCCCGCCCGGCGTGCTGATGGCTCGTATCGGCGAGGACGAGTTCGCCCTGTTGACCCCGATCCGGGCCTTGAGCGCCGCCGAGACCTTGCGCAAGGCCCTGGAACAGCCCCTGCGGGTGGCGGGCTTTGACATCCATCCCACCCTGTCCATCGGCGCCGTCGAGGCTCTGGGCGGCGACGAGGCGCCGGAGGCCGCCGAACTGCTCCGCCGGGCCGAACTGGCCGTGGAATCAGCCAAGAGCAACGGCCGGGGCGGCGGGGCCGCCTATGGCCGCACCATGGAGACCGACGGCCTCTCGCGCCTGGCCCTGGAAAGCGACCTGCGCGGCGCCATCGGGCGCGGTGAACTGACCGCCTATTACCAGCCCATCGTGCGCCTTTCGACCGGGGCGCTGTCGGGGTTCGAGGCCCTCGTGCGATGGAAGCACCCGCGCCGTGGCCTGCTGACCCCGGACCAGTTCCTGCCGCTTTGCGACGAGATGGGGTTGATGAGCGAGCTGGGCGCCCTGATGATGCGACAGGCGGCCGAGCAGTTGGCGGTCTGGCGCAACAACCACCGGGCCGCCGGCGAGTTGACCGTGGCGGTGAACCTTTCCACCGGCGAGATAGACCGGCCCGACCTGGTGGCCGATGTCATGCGCATCCGCCGCGACACCGGCCTGCCGCCGGGCGCGCTGAAACTGGAGGTCACCGAGGGCGACGTCATGCGCGACCCCGACCGGGCCGCCGTGATCCTGGGCAACCTGCGGAAGGCCGGCGCGGCCCTGGCCCTGGACGATTTCGGCACCGGCTTCTCGTCGCTCAGCTACCTGACGCGTCTGCCTTTCGACACATTGAAGATCGACCGATACTTCGTGCGCACCATGGCCACCAACGAGGGCTCGGCGAAGATCGTCTCGTCGGTGGTGAAGCTGGGCCAGGACCTGGACCTGGAAGTGGTGGCCGAGGGGGTCGAGAACGCCCAGATGGCCAAGGCCCTGCTGGCGGTCGGTTGCGACTATGGCCAGGGCTTCGGCTATGCGCCGGCCCTGTCGGCCCAGGAGGCCGAGGTCTATCTCAATGAAAGCTATGTGGACGGTGCGGCGCCGGTGAAGGCGCGGGGCTGATCAATCTCCGCTCATCCCGGCGAAGGCCGGGACCCAGGTCGTAGGTCACGACCTGAGTCAAGAATTCTGAAAGCGGCGGATGTATCTGGGTCCCGGCCTTCGCCGGGATGAGCGGATTTGGGGCTAGGCCCGTCCCGCCTCCGCCGTCAGCAGGCTCGCGTCCACGCCGAGCTTTGCCAGGGCCTTGGTCCACTTGCGATCATAGTCGGGGTCGAAGATCAGGGCCTCGTCAGCGGGGCAGGTGAGCCAGACGTTCTCGCGGATCTCGTGTTCCAGCTGGCCAGCCCCCCAGCCGGCATAGCCCAGCGCCAGGAGCGCGCGGCGGGGGTGGTCCTCGGCGCCCATGGCCTCAAGCGCCTCGCGGGTTGGGGTCAGGGCGACGCCGCCCCCCAACTCGATGCTGTGGTCGCCGGCGCTGTAGTCGTCGGTGTGAACCACAAAGCCGCGCTCGCGCTGCACCGGGCCGCCGATCAGCACCAGGTCGGGCGGAATTTCGATCTGCGACTTCACGTCCAGGCGCTTCAGCAGGTCGGGCACGGTGAGGCCTTCCACGGGCCGGTTCACCGCGATGCCCATGGCATGGGTCTCGTCATGGGCGCAGACCAGCACCAGGGCGCGCTCGAAACGCGGGTCACCGATGCCCGGCATCGCGATCAACATCTGGCCGCAGAGGAAAGAGGCGTCATCCATCGCCCCTAGTTTGAAGGCGAACGCGGCGCTTTCAAGTCTCGACCCCAGAAGTTCTGCGTTGAACCCCGGCCAAGGGGGGGTATCTGGTTTCCAACGCCATCACGGGAGAAGACCATGACCATCAAAGTCGGCGACAAGCTGCCCAGCGCCAACCTCATCGCCGGAACCGCCGAGGGTCCCAAGCCCACCACCACCGACGAGATCTTCGGCGGCAAGAAGGTGGCCTTCTTCGCCGTCCCCGGCGCTTTCACCCCCACATGCTCGGCCAAGCATGTGCCCGGCTACAAGGACCTGGCGGGCGATATCAAGGGCAAGGGCGTCGACGCCATCGTCTGCCTGTCGGTGAACGACGCCTTCGTCATGAAGGCCTGGGGCGAGAACCAGGGGGTCCTGGACACCATGCAGATGATCGCCGATCCGGCCGGCGACTTCACCAAGGCCGTGGGCCTGGACATGGACGGCTCCAAGTTCGGCCTGGGCCTGCGCTCGCAACGCTACTCCATGATCGTCGAGGACGGCGTGGTGAAGGAGCTGAACGTCGAGGCGCCTGGCGAATTCAAGGTCTCGGCCGCCGACTACCTGCTTGCCCAGCTCTAGAGCTCAAGACTTCGGGAACGGCCGGCTCAGGAACTTTGAGCCGGCCAGGCCGTAGCGCCAGGGGGTCTGCACCCCCTTGGTGAGGCCGATGCGCGGGCCCACGGCGATCTCCCGCTCCTGCATCGCGGGTTGCAGCGTGAAGGGAGGCTGGTCGATGGGCAGGCCGTCGTGTTCGCGGCTGACGGCGAGCGCCTGACACAGGCGGCCCGGCCCGGCGCACAGCAGGCGCAGCATGTCTGTGCCCCGCCGATCCTGCATCAGCTCGATCCCCGACATGGGCTCCAGCGCACGGATCAGCACGGCGCTGCCCGGCGTGTCGCCGCAGACGACGTTCAGGCACCAGTGCAGGCCGTAAGAGCGGTAGACATAGGCCCGGCCGACGGGTCCGAACATGGCGGCGTTGCGCGGCGTCGGGCCGTTGAAGGCGTGGCTGGCCGGGTCCTCGTGATGATAGGCCTCGGTCTCCACGATACGGCCGCCGACCCCGTCGACGGTGACGATCATGCCGATCAGGGCCCGCGCGACATCGGCGGGGTGGCGCGCGAACAGCTTGACGCCGGGTTCGCTTGGGTCCGAACTGTGGACAAGAAGAGAACTCATCAGGGAAGAACGCCATGCCTTATGTTGAGGGCCAGACCATTCATGACGCCGACAGTCATGTGATGGAGCTTCCTGGCGCCATTCTCCCCTATGTCGAGGCGGGGCTGCGCGAGGACTTCGCGGCCAAGACCGCCAAGAAGAACACCCTCGTGGAATGGTCGGCCAAGGCCCAGGCTCTGCATGACGATCCGGAGTTCCGGGCCGGCGACGAAGCCAACCTGCTGCTGCGCAAGAACTTCCAGGCGATGGGGTCGTTCCGCAACGCCGATCGTCCCCGGGCCCTGGACATGCTGGGCTTCACCAGCCAGCTGGTCTTCACCACCGCGGCGCTCGGCAATTACGGGCTGGAGGAGATGGGCGAGGTCGAGCTCTCCGTCGCCGGCGCCCGGGCCCACAACCGCATGATGACCGACTTCTGCTCGGTGGACCGCCGCCTGCTGGCCACCGGCTATGTCACCCTGGCAGACCTCGACCGAGCTGCGGATATCGCCCGCGAGGCCATCGAGATGGGCTGCAAGGGCCTGGTCATCCCCTCGCGCCACCCGCCGCACCATTCGCCGAGCCACGCCGCTCTCGACTCGCTGTGGGCGGTGGCCCAGGAGGCGGGCGTGCCGATCCTGTTCCACGTCGGCGGCGAAGAGAAGATGCACGCGGCCTATCTGGAGAACGGCGGAGAGCGGGTGCTGGACTTCCATGGCGGGGCGGAGAACTTCACGTCCCTGACCTTCATGGCGATCCCTCTTTCGGTCTGGCAGACCCTGTCGGCCCTGGTGATCGACGGCGTCTTCGACCGCTTCCCCAGGCTGAAGTTCGGGGCCATCGAACTGGGGGCGTCCTGGCTGCCCAGCCTGATGCGGTTCATGGACTCAGGCGCGGCGGCCTTCGGCAAGGAGGAGCGGCTGCAGAAGCTGTCGGCCAAGCCCAGCGAGATCTTGCGCCGCCAGCTGCGGGTCACGCCCTATCCGCACGAGGACACCGCCTGGATCATCGCCAATTCCGGGCCGGAGATGTGCCTGTTCTCCTCGGACTTCCCGCACATCGAGGGCGGCCGCAATCCGCTCAAGCGGTTCAACGACGCGCTTGAAGGCTGCACGGACACGGCCAAACGCGGCTTCTACCGGGACAACTTCATCGACCTGATGGGCAAGGGCCTGGATCCCGCCCTGCGCGACCACCCGGCGCTGATGGCCGCGGAGTAGGCCGAGGCCGCGGGCTCCGCTAGGCTGGCGTAACCAATCCTCCCGGCCCTGCGTACCTGAGACGACACGTGGACCAGACCGAAGCGCGACTGCGGGCCTTGATACTCGCCGGCCTGGCCGGCGACGCCGCGGCGCATCGCGCCTTGCTGGCCGAGCTGGGACGACTGTTACGCCGCTACTACGCCCGGCGGCTGGGCTTCGGGACGCCGGAGGCCGAAGACCTTGTCCAGGAAACCCTGATCGCCGTGCATACCCGCCGCGCCACCTATGATCCGCAGCAGCCCTTCACCGCCTGGGTCTATGCGATCGCGCGCTACAAGATGATCGACCATCTGCGGCGGATGAAGGTGCGGCCCTCCTCGCCCCTGGAGGAAGCCAGCGACCTGTTCACCGACGGCGGCGCCGAGGACCTGGTGGTCAAGCGCGACCTCGACAAGGTGCTGGCGGAAGTCTCGGCCCGGACCGGCGCCCTGATCCGCGACGTGAAGGTGGAGGGACTATCGACCCGCGAAGCCGCCGAGAAGCATGGTCTCTCCGAGACGGCGGTGAAGGTGGCCGTTCATCGTGGCCTCAAGGCGCTGACCGCCAGGTTCGGAGGCGCCCGTGAAGACTGACGATCTGATCGACCGGCTGACGGCCAACCTGGAGCCCACGCCCCCCTGGTGGGTGACGCGGCGCATCCTGATCGGCCTTGGCAGCGGGGCCTTCTTCTCGGCCCTGCTGATGATCTTCTGGCTCGGCGTGCGGCCCGACCTGATGGACGCCATGACCGGGACGATGTTCTGGATGAAGTTCGCCTACACCCTGGCCTGTTCGGCGGTGCTGGCCGCCGCCCTGATCCGGGTGGCCAAGCCGGGGGGCGGCATGGGCTCCCTGGCCTGGGCCTTGGCGGCGCCCTTCGCCCTGGTGGGCGGCATGGCGCTGTGGCGGCTGTCGGGCGCCGATCCGGCGACCCGGCAGGCCATGATGCTGGGGGACTCCGCCGAGGTCTGCGCGGCCTTCATCGCGATCCTTAGCCTGCCGATATTCGCCGGCGCGGTCTGGGCGCTGAGGGGGCTGGCGCCGACGCGGCTGGTGCTGTCGGGCTTCGTGGCCGGGGGCTGCGCCGGGGCCATGGGCGCCTGGATCTACGCCTTCCACTGTGACGAGAGCGCCGCGGCCTTCGTGGCGGTCTGGTACACGGCGGGCATGGCGGCGGTGGCCCTGCTGGGGGCGCTGGTGGGGCGCAGGCTGCTGCGGTGGTGACACTCCCACCGCTCACCCCGGCAAGGGCCGGGGCCCAGATGCATCAGCCGATTTCAGGACTCCTGGCTCGACTCTAAGCCCTATGACCTGGGTCCCGGCCTTCGCCGGGATGAGCGGTGGAGGGTTAGGGGCTACCCCCCCAAGCGCCTGCGTGCTCATCGCATCATAGTCCGCCGCGTCGTCCACGACCCCCTCGGTCAGACCCCCCCCCGTTGACCACCCAACGGCGCCGCCGTAGCCTCCTTCCATGTCAACCCTTGCGTGACCCTGACGCCGCGCGCCGCGCCGCGTCCCAGCCTCCATCGCGGACCGCCGAGCAGCGGCCGCATTGCTGTGTCACGCCCGTTGAAAGACTTCCCGATGAACACGACAGCCTCGCAGGGTTCCGAGCGCCTGCGCATTGAACCCGAGCGTCCCGGCGACGCGAACGATATCAGCCAACTCACCACCACGGCCTTCGCGCCCATGCCGTTCAGCGACGGCGACGAGGCCCGGGTCATTGACGACCTGCGCGAGGCCGGGGCCCTGACCCTCTCCCTTGTGGCGATCACCGCGCAGGGCGAGCTGGTGGGCCATATCGCCTTCTCCCCGGTTTGTATCGATGGCCAGCCGGGCGACTGGTACGGGCTCGGGCCCGTTTCGGTCGCGCCACGGATGCAACGACAAGGCGTCGGCAGCGCCCTGATCGGTGACGGCCTGGATCGTCTGAGAGCCTTGGACGCCGCAGGCTGCGTCCTCCTGGGAAACCCAGACTACTACCGCCGGTTCGGTTTCGTCAGCGACCCGATGCTCACCTACCAGGGCCAACCCAATCGGTACTTCCAGCGCCTCGTGCTGAAGGGGCCGGCCGCACAGGGGGACGCCAGCTTCCACCTCGCATTCGACGCGCCGTGATGGCCCCGAATCTATGAGTCCGCGTCCTAGCCCCCCAACGCGTGGGCGCTGACCGACTCGTAGTCCGCCGCGCCTTCCATGACGCCTTCGGCGAGGCCCGGCGCCTGGGCCAGGACCTGGGCGGCGTAGACGCGGGCGAGCGCCGCCTTGCTCGTCGACCAGTCGTCGGTGGCGCCCACCAGGGCCAGGGCCTGCAGGCCCAGCATCCAGCCGCCCACCACGTCGCCGGCCAGTTTCAGATAGGGCGTGGCGCCCGACAGGGCGTTGGGGCCCTTGTTGGCCAGGATCCAGTCAGTGGCGCGTTCCAGGGCCGCGACGCCAGCCTCCAGGCGGGCGCCGACACCTTCGAGACCCGGCGTTCCCGACAGCACGTTGGCCGTGGCGTGCATCTCGGCGGCCAGGGCGTCCACGACGCCGCCGTTTTCCATCGGCGCCTTGCGGCCCACCAGGTCGATGGCCTGGATGCCGTTGGTGCCCTCGTAGATCGGGGCGATGCGGGCGTCGCGATAGTGTTGGGCGGCGCCGGTCTCCTCGATGAAGCCCATGCCGCCGTGGATCTGCACCCCCATGGAGGCCACCTCCACGCCGACGTCTGTGGACCAGGCCTTGGCGATGGGGGTGAAGAGTTCGGCCCGCGCCTTGGCCACGGCGCGGGCGGCGTCGTCGGTGGCCAGCCGGGCGACGTCGTTGAGCACGCCGGTCGACAGGCAGATGGCGCGGGCGGCCTCGATCTTGGCCTTCATCAGGAGCAGCGAGCGGCGGATGTCCGGGTGGCCGTAGATGGCGCCGTCGGGCGCCCAGGCGGCGCGGCCTTGCTTGCGGTCCTGCGAGAAGGCCAGGGCCTGCTGGAAGGCGCGCTCGGCGATGGCCACGCCCTGGACGCCCACCTGCAGGCGGGCGGCGTTCATCATGACGAACATGTGGGCGATGCCGTTGTTCAGCTCTCCCACCAGCTCGGCCTGGGCGCCTTCGAACAGCATGACGCAGGTGGGCGAGCCGTGGATGCCCAGCTTGTGCTCAATCGAGCCGGCCCGCAGGTCGTTGGGATCGCCGAGGTTCCCCTCGTCGTCCACCAGCCGCTTGGTGGCCAGGAACAGGCTGATGCCCTTCACCCCCGGAGGCGCGTCGGGCAGGCGGGCCAGGACCAGGTGGCAGATGTTGTCAGCGGCGTCGTGGTCGCCCCAGGTGATGTAGATCTTCTGGCCGTGCAGGCGGTAGCCGCCCTGGCCGTCCGGCTCGGCGCGGGTGGCGACGACGGCGAGGTCCGAGCCCGCCTGGGGCTCGGTGAGGTTCATGGTGCCGGTCCACTCCCCGGAGACCAGCTTGGGCAGGACCAGCCGCTTCTGCCGCTCGGTGCCATGCAGGGCCAAGGCCTCGATGGCGCCCTGGGTCAGCATGGGGCAGAGGCCGAAGGCCATGTTCGACGCGTGCACCATCTCGAAGACCGCGAGTCCCAGGGCGCCGGTCAGCCCCTGCCCGCCATGTTCGGGATCGGCCGACAGGGCGTTCCAGCCTCCGGCGACGAAGGCCTGGTAGGCGGCGGCGAAGCCCGGCGCGGCGGTGACCTTGCCGTTGGCGTACTTGGCGCCCTCGGTGTCGCCCTTGCGGTTGAGCGGCGCGAGCTCGCTCTCAGTGAAGGACCCGGCCGCCTCCAGCACGGCCACCACGGTGTCCTCGTCCAGGTCGGGGAAGGCCTGGGCCATCAGGGCCGAGTGGCCCACCGTCTTGAGGGCGAAGGCGAGGTCGCGGACCGGGGCGCGGAAGGTCATGGGCGGCTCCTGAGACGTAGGGGGGCTGTCTACCCCGACGCCCGGGGTGCGCCAAGGCGGAGGTGTCACGGCTGGGCCAAGCCCGCGCCGCCTTTCAGGGGCTTTCGGCTCGGGCGCTTCGGCCTCTACCCTGAAGATCGACAGCGACAAGCCGCGCAGGAGCGGTGTAACCAGCCTCGACCGGACCGCCTTCGGCGTGGGGCATGGCGAGTGGCAGGCGACCGATCAGATTCCAGCTCAGGTGACGGTGAGCGAGCAGCTCACGGCGACGCGCTAGACGCCGCCTTCGCGGCCCTGCGCGCCGGGTCGCTGCTGATCCTGCCCACCGAGACCGTCTACGGCCTCGCCGCCGACGCGGCCAATCCCGCCGCCGTGGCCGCCATCTTTGAGGCCAAGGGTCGGCCGCGCTTCAATCCCCTGATCAGTCACGTGGCCGACCTCGCCACCGCCGAGCGGCTGGCGGTGTTCGACGACCGGGCGCGGGCGCTTGCGGCGGCCTTCTGGCCGGGGCCTCTGACGCTGGTCCTGCCGATCGCCCCGGACACTGTGGTCTGTGACCTGGCCCGCGCCGGGCTCGACACCGTGGCGATCCGCGTGCCCGCCCATCCCCTGGCCCGCGAGTTGCTGGCCCGGTTCGGCGGCCCGGTGGTGGCGCCCTCGGCCAACCGTTCGGGACGGCCCAGCCCCACCACCTATGCCGACGCCTTGGACGAGACAGGGGACAAGGCGGCGGCGGCCCTCGACGGGGGGGCGTGCGCCGTGGGTCTGGAGTCCACCGTCGTCGCCCTGCTGGACCAGCCGCGCCTGTTGCGGCCTGGGTCGGTGACGCGAGCTGAGATCGAGGCGGTCATCGGGCCGTTGGCGGAAGCGCAGGACGACGCCAAGCGCTCGCCTGGCCGGCTGGCGCGGCACTATTCGCCCGAGGCTCCCGTGCGGCTGAACGTCGAAGCGCCGGCGACGGGCGAGGCCTATCTGGCTTTCGGACCAACCATGGCCACCGGCAATGTCCTGAACCTCAGTGCGACGGGGAGCCTGCGGGAGGCCGCCGCCAACCTCTTCGCCTACCTGCGCGCCGCCGACCGAACAAAGCCGGTCGCCATCGCGGTCGCGCCGATCCCGGCGCAGGGCCTGGGCGAGGCCATCAACGACCGTCTGATCCGCGCCGCCGGCTTTGTCGGCTAGGGCCATCGGGAGTAGGCTGGAACTCATGACCATCTCCGTTCCCGCCGACGTCCTGTCCCGCCTGAAGGCCGTGCTCGGCGAGGGTGGGTGGAGCCAGGATCCCGACCGCCTGGCGCCAAAGCTGATCGAGTGGCGCGACCGCTGGAAAGGGACCACGCCGTTCCTGGCCTTGCCGAAGACCACGGCGGACGTCTCGGCCGTTGTTGGCGTCTGCCATGAGGCGGGCGTGCCGATCACCACCCAGGGCGGCAACACCGGCCTGGTGGGCGGCCAGATTCCGCAGGGCGAGATCCTGCTTTCCACCGAGCGGTTGTCGCAGATCCGCGACGTCGACGCCTTTGACGATGTGATCGTGGCCGAGGCGGGCGTGACGCTTGCCGCCGTTCACGAGGCGGCGCTGAAGGTGCGCCGGCGCTTCCCCATGGGCCTGGCCTCGGAGGGCACCGCCACCATCGGCGGCGTTGTGTCGACCAACGCCGGGGGCACCGCCGTCCTGCGTTACGGCAACACCCGCGACCTCGTGCTGGGGATCGAGGCTGTCCTGCCCAACGGCGAGATCTGGAACGGCCTGAAACGGCTGCGCAAGGACAACACCGGCTATGACCTGAAGCAGCTGTTCATCGGCGGGGAGGGGACCCTGGGGGTGGTCACCGCCGCCAGTCTGAAGCTGTTCCCGATCCTGGCCAGTCGCGCCACGGCGGTGGCCGCGGTTGAGTCGCCGGAAGTGGCGATCCAGCTGCTGGTGCGGGCCAAGGAAGAGGCCGGCGGAGCGGTGGAGGCCTTTGAACTGATGGGCCGGCGCGGGGTCGAGTTCGTGCTGAAGAATATCGCGGGCCAGCGCGACCCGCTGCATCGGGCCTATCCCTGGTACGTGTTGATCGAGATCGCCTCGGGCGAGCCCGGCGCGGCGGACTCGGCCATGGAGCGGCTGCTGGGCAAGGCCCTGGAGGACAGCCTGATCCTTGACGCCGCCATCGCCCAGAGCGAGGCCCAGGCCAAGGCCTTCTGGTCGGTGCGGGAGAACCAGTCGCCGGGGCAGAAGCCGGAGGGGGCGACCTGGAAACACGACATCTCGGTCCCCGTCAGCCAGGTGGCGAAGTTCATCGCGGAGGCGACAGCGGCCATGGAGGCCTTCGCGCCGGGCTGCCGGATCACCGCCTTCGGCCACGTCGGCGACGGCAACATCCACTATGACGTCATCCGCCCCGACGGCGGCGACGACGCGGCGCACTCGGCCAGGCGCAATGAGGGCTCGCGGATCGTCCATGATATCGCCGCGGCCATGGGCGGTTCGATCTCCGCCGAGCATGGCCTGGGCGCGATGAAGACCGAGGAGGCTAGGCGCTACAAGAGCCCGGTGGAGGTTGCGGCGCTGAGCACGATCCGGCAAAGCCTGGACCCCAAGCGGATCATGAATCCCCGCGTCTTCTTCTGAGCCGCCATGCTGATTGTCCTGTCCCCCGCCAAGGCGATGAACTTCGTCGCGCCGGACAAGCCCCTGCCGATGACCACGCCGGAGATGGGCGAGGATATCGCCCTGTTGGCAGAGACCACCCGCAAGCTGACCGTGGCGCAGGTGAAACGGCTGATGAGCCTGTCGGACAATCTAGCCCGCCTGAACCGCGACCGCTTCCAGGCCTTCGATCCGGCCATGGAGGAGGGGCTGCAGGCCGCCTTCGCCTTCAACGGCGACGTCTATATGGGCTTCAAGGCCCGTGAGCTGGACAAGAAGGCCCTGGCCTTCGCCCAGGACCATGTCCGCATCCTCTCGGGATTGTACGGCCTGCTGCGGCCCCTCGACGGCATCCAGCCCTACCGGCTTGAAATGGGCACGCGGCTGAAGACCAAGCGCGGTCCCAGCCTCTACGCCTTCTGGGGCGACAAGGTCGCCAAGGCCCTGAACGCCCAGGCCGCCGGCCACAAGGACCCGACCCTGGTGAACTGCGCCAGCCA
>NZ_JANPJP010000152.1:0-6416 GCF_031425575.1 Phenylobacterium sp. | reverse complement strand
GTGCGGCTCGAAGAAGCGGTGCTGGCGGCTGCGGCTGCCGGACTTGATCATGAAGTAGAGGGTCTTGCCGGCGGCGTCGGTGCGGCGCTCGATCTCACGGACTTGGGTGGCGCTCATAATGACCTCCGGCCGAAGTCCTAGGGCGGGCGGGCTGCGCGGTCGAGGAAAATGTTCCGGTTATGTTCTTGTCCGGGCAGTCGGCAAAAACCCGCTAAGCCATTGAAACCGTTGGAGCGGCTTTCGGCCTGGTCGGGAGGCGGCGCGTTGGAAACGCTGCATTTCCCTCAGCTTCCCAAGCTGAATGTCGTGGGTTCGAATCCCATCGCCCGCTCCAGTTTTCTCGAAATCCGTGCCTGTCGCGCCTCTGCGTCCAACGCGGGGCCCTTTGATCGGCGTCAAGGCGGCCGTCGCGGGCAGGCGCAGGATGGGATGATCGGAGGACAGCCCATGACCTATCGAGACATTCTCGTTCACGTTGACGAACACCCGTCATCCAAGCCCCGCGCCGCGGCCGCGGCCACGCTCGCGGCGCGCCTGAACGCGCGGCTGACCGGCGTCTTCCTAAAGTCCGAATTCCTGCGCGACGCCATGGTGGCGGAGTCGCTGGCCTATATGCCCCCTGACGCGCTCCAGGCGCTGATCGAGGAGGAAGCGGCGGCGCGCCTGCAGGCCTCCGAGGCCGCCCGCGGCATCTTCGAGGCCGAGGCGCGTCGAGCGGGCGCCAACTCCGACTGGCTGGTGGTCGATGGCCGTGACCAGGAATTGATCGCCTGTGCGCGACGCTTCGACCTGACGGTGTTCCCGCCGATCGCCAAGGTCAGCTTGAGCCTGAATGACATTTCAGCCGCCGCCGTGGCCCTCGGCAGCGGTGGGCCTATCCTGGTGATCCCGGAAGGCGGCGCTCCGCCGGCCCTGGCCGAACGGGTTGTCGTCGCGTGGAAGGGCTCGCGGGAATCCGCGCGGGCCTTGCGGGACGCCTGGCCGCTGTTGAGCCAGGCCAAGGAGGTGCATGTCCTGATCGTCTCGCCGCATGGCGAGGGGGGGGCGGACGGACTTCTGCAGCGCCACCTGGAGAACCACGGCCTCAAGGCCAACCTCATCGTCGACCGCAGCCATGACGCCTCGGCAGGTCAGATCCTTCGGGACCATGTGGCGGCCCTCAAGGCTGATCTCGTGGTCATGGGGGTCTATGGGCGCCCGCGGCTTCAGGAACTCGTGCTGGGCGGCGTCAGCCACGACCTCCTGGCCGACCCGCCCTGTGGCCTGCTGCTTTCGCACTGAGGTGCGTCCGCCCTGGCCTGGATCGTTGCAGGCCGCCCCCCGACACCGCGCTTCGGCGCCCTGTGGAGTCCGCCAATGCCCCTCCTTGGCCGCTGTCTTCTGTTGAGCCTCGCGACTCTCGTGCTCTCCGCGTGCAATCCGCGTCCGCTGCCGCCCAACGTCACGCCACCCCAGGCCGCTGAGGCGACCCCCGCGCCCTGACCTTGGCCAGGTGGGGTGGAACGCGGCTCAGCCGTCTGTCCCAGGTCAGGCGTCACCATCGCGGGCGCGCGGCGCCACCCATCCGAGGCCCTTCCAAGGCCCGGTTCGGGGCTGGGTTGGCGCTAATCCGCGGTCCAGAGCGCAGGCGTGGCGGCGGGCAGTTGGCTGAAGGTCTCATAGGCGCGGCGCATGTCGCATTGGACATAGCTCGGCCGCTTCATCATCCGGGTCAGCCAGCCGGAGACGCGGGGTGCTGCCTGCAGCAAGGCGGCGCCCTCCGGGGTTCGGCCGAAGAACAGCAGGTGCGGGAACAGGAAGGTGTCGGCCAGGGTCAGGCGGTCGCCCACCAGGTAGCCGTCGTCACCGACAGCGTCGTCGATCTGGCGGATTTGCGCCAATAACGGCGCGCGCGCTGACTGGAGGAAGGCTGCGTCGGTGTCGAACCCCCAGGCCGGCCGCACCAGCCGCTCCTTCACGAAGCGGTTCATGACCGGGAACACATAGGCGTTGACGATGCTGATCCAGCGCAGGACATGCGCCTGGCCCAGGGGATCGGCGGGTTGCAAGGCCGGGCCGGGGAAGGCGCGGTCGATATAGTGGGCGATCGCCAGGGTCTCGTAGAGCACCACCTGGTCATGCTGTAGCACCGGCATCTTGCCGAACGGATTCAGCCGCAGGTGGGCCTCCGACCCCAGCTCCAGGGGCTCGAGGCGGTACTCGACCCCCTTCTCGTCGGCCACCTGCATGGCGGTCCAGAGATAGGCGCTGTCGGCCATCGAGTGGAACGTGAGGGTGGCCATCGCTCGCCTCTCCTAGCCGAACCCTCGCCGCGCGGATCGTGACCCGTCTCAGGTGGCCATGCGCGCCAGGGCGCAACGGTTGGCGATGCGGAATTCCCGAGAGCCAGTGAATTCGACCACCAGGGCGCCTTGCAGCTGCGTCAGCATCCGCGAAACCGTCTCGATTGTCAGGCCGAGATAGTCGGCCATGTCCTGGCGTCCCATGGGCAGGTTCACCATTCCCGCGGGCCGCCGGTCGGCCAGGCCCATCAGGAAGCTGGCCACCCGCTCGCACGCGGTCTTTCGTCCGAGCAGCAGCAGGTGCTCCTGGGTCCGCTCAAGTTCCCGGTTGGTCGCGGCCCAGAGCAGGGTTTGAAAGGCCTCCTCGCCCGCCGCCGCCCGCAGCGCGGACGCCTTCAGCACGAGAATAACGCAGTCGCTGACCGCTTCGGCGGCGTAGCGATGGGTGGGGCCCGCCTCGATGCCGAACAGGTCCTCGGCGTCATAGAAGTCGCCGATCTGGCGGCGCCCGTCGCTCAGCAGCCGCGAGGTGCGAACCGCGCCCGAAATGACCCGGTAGATTAGGTCTGCATCTTCGTCCTGGCCGTAGATTTCCTCATCCTTGGCGAAGGCCATCCGCACGCCCATCTGCCACATCAGATCGGCGGCCTCCGTTTGAGGGCGGGCCATTAGTCCGGCGTAGCCTGCGCGGACAGTTTGGGTTTGGACGGCGCTCATCGATCGTCTCCGGTTTGATGAGCAATGGCTACGCTGCGCGGGTGAGCGGCGAAATTCGGGAGCGCCCCCTAAGTAGATCTACGGAGGCGCCCCGACAGCGGCGATCCAGGTTCGTACGCCGTAGACCGGAGCGGCGTCCCCCCACTTGATCGATCGCAAAGCCATCGCCACGCCGACGGGCGACAAGGCTCAGCAGCAGAAGGAAAGCCGCCATGTCCAAGTCGATCACCAAGACGGTCGCCAGCACCGTCGATGAGGCCCTCGAGGACGTCGCGCACGAACTGAAGCGCGCCGCCCGCGACGTCGGCGGAGACATCGAAGACTCCATCTCCAAGGCGTCCGAAGCGCTCAACCGCGCCGCCCATGCCCTGGCTGAAGAGGCGCGCGACCGCTCGGTCACCCTCGTCAACGCCACGGCGGACGAGGCCAAACGCCATCCGGTCGCCACCGCCGCTGCGATCGCCACCGCCGCGGCCGCCCTGGTGGCTCTTGTAGTGGCCTCGCGCCGGGCCAAGACCTCCTAGGCGGCGATCATCGCGCTTCCGGTCGACCCAGAGCTGCTGCCAGGATTCCTCCTGGCGGTGGCTCTCGTCGAGCTGACCCCGGGGCCCAACATGGGGTATCTGACCATCGTCGCCTCTCGATGGGGCCGGCGCGCCGGGCTTGCGACCGTGGCGGGGGTCACCCTTGGGCTCACCGTCTACATGCTTGCGGCGGTGGCGGGCCTGGGGGCGATCGTCATGCGTATCGCTTGGCTCTACGCGCTGCTGCAATGGGCGGGTGTCGGCTTCCTTCTGTGGCTCGCCTTCGAGGCTTGGCGCGGTGGGCCCGCGCCGCCTCTGGGTCACCAGGCGGAACCCCCGGCCCGGGGGCGCCTGTTCACCCGGGGTCTGATCGCCAACCTGCTCAATCCCAAGGCCGCCGTGTTCTACGTTGTCCTGCTGCCCGGCTTCACCAACCCGGCCCGCGGTGACCCTGTCGCCCAGGCCCTGGTCCTGGGCGCGATCCATGTTGCTGTCAGCATCACGGTCCACACCGCCATAGTGCTGGCCGCCGGGAGCATGAGCCTGGCCCGGTGGGAGACTCCGGGTTTCCGGCGCCGCCTCGACCAGGCTGTCGCCGGCGGCCTGGTGCTGATCGCGCTGTGGCTCGCCTGGCAAACATTCCAGTCCACCTGACTTCTTCCGATCAGTCCTCGATCGGGAAGGGCGCCACTCTGGCCAGCAGGGTCACCGGCGGATCGTCCGCTGGCACGGCCGCCTTCTGGCTGGCCGGCGGGCGGCGCCGATGGGCCGGCCAGAACACCGCGGCCAGCGCTCCCAGGGCCGCCATGACGAAACCGACGCTCTCGCGGATCGGGTGAAGGGGCTGACGGTCGCTGGCGTCCTGAGGCGGCATGGACTTCTTCCTGGGATCTGAGCGCTGCGTGCAGGCCGAGGCGGCCTGCGACACGGGCTGGCTGTCGCGCGTCAATGGGACAGGAGGACCGGGATCGTAGCGTGGCGAAGCATGTGTTCGGTCGCGCCCCCCAGGACCATCTCCCGCAGCCGCGAGTGCCCATAGGCGCCCATCACAAGCAGGTCCGGCCGCGTCTCGCCGAGGTATCCATCCAAGGTCCGCGCGATGCCGTGTCCGTCCGTCTCGACGTAGTCGATGGCCGTCTCGATACCGTGCGCTTGTAGGTGACGGGCGGCGTCCTGCGCCATGCCACCGACCGTCGAGGCCTTCTCATTGAGGATGGTGAGGACCCGCACCCGACGCATACCCCGTAGGATCGGCAGGGCGTCGGCCATGGCCCGGGCCGCGGGAACCCCGCCGTCCCACGCCATCACCGCCACGCCATCGGTGAGCTTGGGAGCGGCGGGGATGTCGCGGGGCATCACCAGCACGGGGCGCCCCGAGTTGAAGATTACGGTCTCGGCGACCTCCCTCTGGCCATCCAGGGCGCCTCCAAAGGGAACGATGCAGAGGTCGCGGGCCCGAGCCCTGCGGGCGACATGCAGCGCGAAGTCCGGCAACCCGGCGGTTTCGAGAAGCGTGCCGCGGAAGACCCCGGTGTCTTCAGCGCGTCTCTTGAAGCGCTCCAGGACATGATTGCAGGCGGCCAGACTGCGGGCCTCTTCCTCGCGCGCAAGATCGGTCAGGCCGATCAGGCGCTCGGCGAGGATGTTACTCTTCACCGGGATCGAAAGGCGCAGCGCCAGCGCCGTAAGTTGTCCGCCGAGGCGGGCGGCCAGGCCCACGGCCGCATCGATCGCCGCGTCAGGGGTCGGCTCCGGATAGGTGTCGAGATGAAGCAGAATGTCTTGCAGGCTCATGGGGCGCTCCAGGGATGTGAGGTCAACATGACCCTGTCCCGAGACCCCGCCTTGACCTAGCGCAACCGCCGGGCTGCCGAAGGCCAGGCGAGCAGGACGAGAGGGATCACGGCTGCGACGCCGACAAGGGCCAGGCCCAAGAGGCCCGGCGGCGTGAAGAACCTGCTCAAGGCTTCCCGGTGATCGGGCGCCAGGAGCGCGCCGGCCACTTCGCCTGCCAGCACGACTCAGGCGCCGGTCAGTCCGATGGCCGCACGCCGCACCGGCCGGCGGTCGATCAGGTTCAGTCGCTCCATCCAAGCGATGGTGAGGACCATGACCGCGGTGAGGAGCGGCGCTTCGAGGCCGACAGCGGCAAGCGGGCCAATCAGGGGGGCGACCACCATGACCCGCAGGGGCCCGAGGATCCATCCGCAGGCCAACAGGGTCAGGCCATAGAGGACGCCCAGTGTCCAGGTTGGCCACGAGGGCCGAAGGCCACTCGCTCTGGCCGCCACGTCAGCGTCCTGGCCGCACGCCCGCGCCGAGCGGACAGGCGTATTCGGCCTCCACCGCCTGGCGGATGGCGTCGGCGGCGGCCTGCGGCCGGTTTGCGCGATCACGCCCCAGCCGCAGCAGCAGGGCCGTCTGCACGGCCTCGGCCGAGAGGTTCGCTGGGGGACAGATGGTGCGCCGCGTCGCGGGACGCCGCGCCTGGCCGGCCAACAATTGATCCACCGCGCCCACGAGGTAGCCAAGGCACAGGGCCGAGGACGCGTCGACGCAGAGCACCGTCAGGTCCTCGGTGCTGATGAAGCCCTGGACGCTTGGCGCCGGCGGTGGGAGCGCCGTGACCAGAGAGAGGATAAGGAGCCAGCTCATGCGGCGAGACTCTCAGGGACCGCTCCGCCTCGCCTTGATTTTCCGCAATTGACCCAGATCAAGGGCCGCGGCGTCCTTGCACGGCATTGAGACCTGGGGCGCGATAAGCCCGGCGAAGCTAAGGGGACCGGCTGGGGCGCGAGATCGTCGAGCGCGCGGCCGGAATTCAAGTCGATGGATTACAAGTCCGCGTTCAGCACCGCTCTTGAGCAGATTCATGCCGAGGGTCGTTACCGGG
>NZ_JANPJP010000151.1:0-5732 GCF_031425575.1 Phenylobacterium sp. | reverse complement strand
GGTTCTCCCCCCCGTTGGGTGTGGTCGGGGTGTTCGGTGGTACCCCGTCTGGGGGCCCCCCCCCCGCGGGCCCCCAACCCATTGCCCCCCACCCACCCCAACCACACGAACGGGACCTGATCGATGATCCGAGATGTACCTGGGTCCCGGCCTTCGCCGGGATGAGCGGATGTTTGATCAGGCGCGCGAAAGCTCCGCCTCCACCGCGTGCAGCCGGTCCTTGCCGAAGAACATCTCGCCGTCCACGAAGAAGGTCGGCACGCCGAAGGCGCCGCGCGCCACGGCTCTCTCGGTGTTGGCCGCCAGCTTGGCCTTCACCTCCGGGTCCTGGGTGGCCTCCAGGATCGCGCGGGCGTCGAGACCGGCCTTGGTGAGCACGCCGGCCACCACCTCCGGATCGTCCATCTTCAGCCCCTGCTCCCACATCGCCGAGACCACGGCTTCGAGATAGGCGTCACCCACGCCCGCCCGCCGCGCCGCCACCAGGCCGCGCATGATCAGCAGGGTGTTGACCGGGAAGTGGGGGTTGGAGCGATAGGCGGTCAGGTTGTGGGCGGCCACGAAGCGCCGGGTCTCCAGCCCCTCATATTCCAGCTTGCCCTTCACCCCGCCGAAGGCGGTCATCGGCGACTGGTTGCCGGTCGCCTTGAAGATGCCCCCCAGCAGGCAGGGGATCAGGTTGACCGTGGCGCCGTGCTTGGCGGCGACGGCGGGCAGGACCTTCCAGGACAGGTAGCCATTGGGGCTGCCGAAATCGAAGATGAAGTCGATCGTCTTGCCCATCACCAGGTCTCCTTCCAGGGGCGCAGATCCAGTTCGTGGGTCCAGGCCGAGCGTTTCTGATTGTGCAGCCAGACATAGTTCGCGGCTATGTCTTCTGGCTTGAGGATCTCGTCGCCGGCCAGTTTGGCCGCGACGGCTTCGGGGGAATTGTTGGTGCGGGTGAAGACCCCGTCGATGGCGCCGTCCACCACGATGTGGGCGACGTGGATCCCCGCCGGTCCCAGTTCGCGGCCGGCGGTCTGGGCCACCGAGCGCAGGGCGGCCTTGGCCGAGGCGAAGGCGGAATACATCTTGCCGCCGCGCAGGGAGGCGGTGGCGCCGGTGACCAGGATCGTGCCCCGGCCGCGCGGCGTCATCACCCGGGCCGCCTCGCGAATGCTGAGGAAGCCCGCGAAACAGGCCATCTCCCAGACCTTCTGGAACACCCTGGTTGTGGTCTCCAGAACCGTGAACCGCACGTTCGCGCCGATGTTGAAGACCACCACCTCCAGGGGTCCCACCTCGGCCTCCACCCGGTCGAACAGGGCGATCATCTCGGCCTCGTCGCGGGCGTCGACGCCGAAGGCGTGGGCCTTGCCGCCGGAGTTGCGGATGTCGGCGGCGAGCGCCTCGAGCTGGTCGAGGTTGCGGGCGCGGCGGGTGACGCAGACGGTCAGGCCCTCGGCGGCGAAGGCCTTGGCGATGGCGCCGCCGACCCCGTCCCCGGCGCCGATCACCAGGCAGACTTTGGGCGCCGCGTGCAGTGGTTCCGGGGCCATGGCCTCACCTGAGTTCAGTTTCTGGACGAACCATCGTATTGAATCTGGACCCAGTCAATGGGATAGTGTCGCCGAACCAAGGAACACCGCCCGTGAAGTGGGAAGACCTCGCCGACCAGCCCTGCTCCATCGCCCGTTCAGTGGCGGTGATCGGCGACCGCTGGACCCTGATGATCCTGCGCGACGCCTTCCTGGGGGTGCGGCGGTTCGAGGCCTTCCAGACGAGGCTCGGCATCTCGCGCACCATCATCGCCGAGCGGCTCAAGCTGCTGGTGGACGAGGGCGTGTTGTCCAAGGTTCCCTACCAGGACCGCCCGGTGCGCCACGAATACCGCCTGACCCAGAAGGGCCTGGACCTCTATCCCGTGGTGATGGCCATCGTGCACTGGGGCGACCAGCACTACGCCGGCGAGGCCGGCGCCCCCCTGCTCCACCGCCACAAGGCCTGCGGCTGCGACTTCGCGCCCGTCATGACCTGCTCGGAATGCCACGCCCCCGTCGCCGCCCGCGAGGTGGAGACGCGGGTCGGGCCCGGAGGCGACAAGGGCGTGAGCGCCTAAGTCCGGCCCGCTATTCGACAGGGAGCCGATGACCGGGTTCGACGGTGGGCTCAACCGGTGACCGCAACACGCTAACTTTCCTTGGGAGATGGAGCGTGGGCGATGAAGCAGCGAAAGAGGATCTACTACTCGGCGGCCCAGCGGGCTGAGATCTGGGATCGCTGGAAGGCCGGCGAGTCTATGAGTTGGATCGGACGGCTGTTCGATCGGGAGTCGTCGTCGGTGTTTTCGGTGCTGTCGCCGACGGGCGGCATCCGTCCGCCAGATCGGAAGCGGGCGGATCGGGCGCTTAGTTTGAGCGAGCGCGAGGAGATATCCCAGGGGCTCAGCACCCGCTGCTCGCTACGTGGGATCGCCCGGACGCTGGGACGGTCGCCCTCGACGATCAGCCGCGAGGTTGTGCGTAACGGCGGGTCGGAACGGTATCGCGCGACTGGCTCCGATCAGGCGGCTTGGGATCGGGCCTTGCGTCCCAAGCGGTGCAAGCTGGCTTGCCGACCCTCCCTGGCGCGGACAGTATCGGCCAAGCTGAGGCGGAACTGGTCGCCCGAGCAGATCGCCGGCTGGCTCAGGCGCACCTGGCCCGGGGAGCCGCACAATCAGGTGTCGCACGAAACCATCTATCGCAGCCTGTTCATCCAGACCCGAGGCGTGCTGAAGAAGGAACTTCTGGATCACCTCAGAGCTCGGCGGACCATCCGTCGCTCGCGGCACGCCACGCTCAAGCGGAACGGCCTGGGCCAGATCAAGGACGCAGTCTCTATCAGCGAGAGGCCTGCCTGCGTCGAGGATCGCGCCGTGCCCGGTCACTGGGAAGGCGACCTCGTCGGTGGCTCCCGAAACAGCTACGTCGCCACATTGGTCGAGCGCCACTCGCGCTACGTCATGCTGGTCAAGGTCGCCAACAAGGACACCGAAAGCGTCGTCACGGCCCTGATCAAACAGTCGAAGAAGCTGCCCGGCGAACTCTATCGGTCCCTGACATGGGATCGGGGCAAGGAACTCGCCGACCACAAACGCTTGGCTGTGGCCTCCGACGTGCGGTCTACTTCTGCGATCCTCGCTCACCGTGGCAGCGCGGCTCCAACGAAAACACCAACCGCCTTCTGCGCCAGTACCTGCCCCACGGGACCGACCTGTCTGTGCACAGCCAAGCCCAGCTCAGCGCCATCGCCCGCCAGCTCAACGAACGGCCCAGAAAGACCCTGCTCTACCGAACACCAGCAGAGACCTTCGCCGAGTGTGTTGCAGCGATCAGTTGAGCCCACCACCCTTCTCGGACCCTAATCACGTCCGCTTCCCGCCCCCGAAGCATTAGTCCAGAGTCGTGCATGATCGCGGCGGGCTTCCGGAATGGACTTTCTGGGTGCAACTTCGATAGCTAGAGGAAGCGGCCGCGCTCCGCGCGCCTCCTGGGAACCGCATGCATCAGGATTTCTTCCGACGCTCCGCGTGGCGAGGCTACCTGCTGGCCCTCCTCGCCTGGGGTGTCGCTTTCGCCTTGCGCTTCGGGCTGGCGCCCTGGTTCCCGCCGGGCTTTCCCTACCTGACCTTCTTCCCGGCCGTGGTGCTGGTGGCCTACTATGCCGGACTGCGACCTGCGATCATGACCGCCACACTGTCTGGCCTGGCCGCCTGGTGGTTCTGGATCGGTCCGCAAGGCTTTGACTTCGGCGTCGCCACCCTGGTCGCCCTGGGCTTTTACATCTTCGTCGCGGCGGTCGACATCTTCTTCATCGTCAGCCTGGACGGCGCGTCGCGGCGGCTGTCCCGCGAGGTCGAGCGCAACGCCGCCCTCGCGGAGAGCCGCGACATCCTCCTGCGGGAAGTGCAGCACCGGGTCTCCAACAATATCCAGGTGGTGAGTGCGCTGCTGAGCCTGGAAGCGCGCGCCTCGACCGATCCGGGCGCCCGCAAGGCCTTGGCCGACGCCTCTGCGCGCACCGCCCTGGTCGCCCAGATCCAGAGAAGCCTGGCTGACGCTGAGCGGCAGGCCAGCGCCTTTGATTCCCTGGCGCGCTCCATCGTCGATGACGCGCTCAAGGCGGCCGCCCGCGATGATGTCGCCGTCTCAATCTCCAGCGGCGCGGTGGTGCTGTCAGCCGAGGAAGCTACGCCGGTCGTCCTGATCATGCTGGAATGCGTGAACAACGCCCTGGAGCATGCCTTTCCGGATCGTCCCGGCCAGATCACGATCGAGCTGTCCGAGGACGGTGCGGTTCGAACTCTGGTCATCGCCGACGACGGCGTGGGCGTCTCCGGAACGGCGACCGCCGAACTCGGGACTCTTGGGCTCAGGATCATCACCGCGCTAACGCGACAATTGGGCGGGGAGTGGTCGCTTCGGTCGGCCGACCCCGGCGCAAGCGCCCGGTTGTCCTGGCCGAGTTCCCCCGCGTCGCGCCAGACCTGACACGCCGACCCCTGCGAGCGCCCGGGGTCTTGGCGGGGCCGCGGCGGGCGGCGCCTAGCTTTCCGCGATCCGCCGCAGGCCAGCAGTGTCGCGCACCTCGATATGGCCGTAGCCGAGGGTCAGCAGGCCCCCGCGCTGGAAGCCCGCCAGGTAGAAGTTCACGGTCTTGCGGCTGAGGCCCAGCATCTCGGCCAGGGCCTGCTGGTTCATGCGCAGGGACCGGCCGCCGGTGCGCGCCATGATGTCCAGGCGGGCGGCCAGCCGCTGGCGGGGCGGCAGGGCCACGGCCTCGGCGGCGATCATCAGGGCGCCGCGCAGCTGCAGATAAACGAGCGCCGCCACCGCCTGCCAGACCTCGGGCCGGTCGGCCGCGATGCGGGTCAAGGCATGGTCTGGGACCACCAGCAGCACGCTCGGCTCGACGCAGATCAGGGTCACCAGCCTAGGCCCGCCGCCGAACCTCAGGGTCTGGCCGAGCGCCACGCCGGGACCGGCCTGGCCAAACAGCACCTCGCGACCACCGGGCGCCGCGCACATCATCTGCACCGCACCCTCCACCACCAGGGTGATCCCGGTCTGCTCGTCCCCCTCCGATTGGGCCCAGGCGCCGGTGGGCAGGTGGACGATGCGGCCGTGGGTCAGGAGCGCCTCGATCATCGGCGGCCCATGCCCCTGCAGCCAGACAGCCCGGGTCAACAGCTCGGCGGCGCGCTCGCGAGGACTCATTGCCAATTGTAACTCTGGTGACAAACTCCGCCAAGCCGCCGGCCTAGGTTCTCCTCAACAGGAGCCCGCCATGACCACCACCCTCGACCTCTCGATCCGCCCCACGGAAGGCTGCGGCGCCCTGGTTCAGGGTGTCGACTTGAACCGGGCCACCGAGGCGGAGATCGACCTGATCCGCGCCACCGTCTTCGACCGCGGCGTCGCCTTCGTCCACGGCCAGCAGATGACGCCGGAGCAGCAGATCGCCTTCGCCCGGCGCCTCGCCCCCATCGTGGTCAACCGCTACTTCCCCAAGACCGAGCGCTATCCCGAGATCGCCAAGGTCGAGAAGACCCCGGACCAGCAGACCAACATCGGCGGCGGCTGGCACACCGACCACAGCTATGACCTGGCGCCGGCCATGGGCTCTGTCCTGCTGGCCGTCGAGACCCCGCCCACCGGCGGCGACACCCTGTTCGCCGACATGTACGCCGCCTATGACGCCCTCTCCGA
>NZ_JANPJP010000150.1:0-1622 GCF_031425575.1 Phenylobacterium sp. | reverse complement strand
TGAGCTGGGAGATGCGCTGGCGGAGGGCGGTGTCGGAGAGGTTCAGCAGCCAGCCGATTTCCTGTCGGGTATGGCCGGAGAGGGCGAGTAGGGCGGTGAGCCGGAGGGAGGGGGAGAGGGTGGGGAGTGTGGCCTCGCCTGTCCGTTTTTCGCCGGACGCTTCCTGCGATCGCTGCTCAGGATGAGCCGGCTCCATTCCGTGCATGTCTGACCATGCGCTGTCGCGGCGCTTGCGGCGGGCGCTGGTGCGGGCGTCGAAGGCGGCGCGGTTGCGGATGACGCCTACGATCCAGCGACGGGTCTCGGCCGCGGCGAGATCGGTGCGGCCTGATTCCAGCGCGGCGAGGAGAGCGGCTTGCAGCAGGTCGTCGGCTTCGTCCGGCCGGCGCGCATGTCGACGCGCCTGGGCGTGGAGGTCAGCAAAGGCGCGGGGGCCGGGCATGGGCGGACGCTAGCGCAGGGTTGCTATCGCGGGAATGCCTCCGTGCCTCAGGCGGCCGGCGTGACGTCGACCGTCGTCGCCTGTTCGTCGGGGATCGCGACGATGAGGTATTCGTCTGCCGTTTTCACGTCGCCCGAGCCTTCCTCGATCCACGAACGGCTCACTTTCAACGTCAGGCTCTCTGCGGATTCTTCGACGACCTCCCAGGAATTGTAATCGCCGATCTGAAAGACGCGCGTCCAGCCGTCGGGCGCGGTGTAGAGGGCGAGGTAGGTATAGAGGCCGTTGATCGCGGGGTCGCCGCCGGCGGTGGAGAAGATCTTGGCGTCGACATCCTTGATGTGGCGAACGTCGGTGACCCAGGCGGCGTCGGATTGTTCCTGCTCGGCGGAGATCGTGCGGGCCGGGCCGGAGGGCTTTAGCGCGAGCGGGGCGGGAGCAGGTGTTTCGGCCGCAGGCGGAGATGCGGCGGGCGCGGCCGGGTCCTGGACAGCAGGTTGGCAGGCGGCCAGCGCAAGCGCGGCCAGTACAATCGCTCTCATCGTCGTCCCCTTGGTCTGCGGCCTGTCTAGCCGAGGCCGTGGCCGGGCGCTATCGGGCTGGTTTGATCCGTTACCCATTCAGGGCTATATCCCGGCCATGGTTGAGGCCCCCTCATACAAGCCGATAATCGGCGCCCTGCTGAAGGGTTACAAGGCGACGCTGTCGCCGGCGTTCGCCGTGCTTGGCGTGCGGTGCCGGCATGAGCCGTCGTGCTCGGAATACTGCGCGGAATGCGTGTCGAAGCATGGCGTCTGGGCGGGGTCGTGGATGGGGCTGGCGCGGTTTGCGCGCTGCAGGCCCGGAGGATCGCACGGGTGGGACCCGGCGCCGACCCTCACTAGCACCGGCGCGCGGTGGTTCACCCCCTGGCGCTATGGCGTCTGGAGTGTGGACCGGTCCGAACCGGCGCGCCCTTAAGAGATCTGGACCTGGCTGAAAACTGAAACTGCGGAGGTCGCGAGGCCCCTCGCAAGCGTGAAGGGATCGACGGCGGCGGGTTCAATCCCGCGCCAAACTCGCCTACACCTCCGCCGACACGACGAAAGACGAAACAATGATCAACGTATCCTTCCCCGATGGCTCGGTGCGCGAATACCCGGATGGGTCGACGCCGATGACGATTGCGGAGGCCATCTCC
>NZ_JANPJP010000149.1:0-10616 GCF_031425575.1 Phenylobacterium sp. | reverse complement strand
GCCGCGACGCCGCAGGTCTTCGTCCGCGCCTTCTCAATCCCGTCAGGCATGCCTTGGGAACAGGCGCGCGCCGCCACGCTCGAGGCGCACCATGGCGCGCCACTACCGATCGAAGATTTGATCTGCAAGGTGCGGCGGCTGGCGCCCTGGGGGCCTCGCCGTGCCGGCCGCTACGCAGCCTTCTACGTCCGCCGCTCGGAGTTCCGCGACCCATTCGACACCCTGCAGATGGTGGACGGCGCGCGCTTGCGAGTCAGCTTCGGCTCCAGCCGCGATCAGGTGCGCCAGACTCAAATGGCGGCGGTCGCGATCGGGCTGATCGTGGCCACTGGTGCGGCCTTAGGTGGCGGACTGATGATGGCGCTCGACGCCCGCGCCAAAGCCACGGGCCGGCTGGAAGCCGACGAGATCCTCGCCGCAGGACAGGCCAGAGCGGCCGAGGCGCAGCATAGACGCAAACAGCAGGCGCTCGAGTTGCGCGCGGCCATCGGAAACGCCCAACCGGTCGATCGGGTGTTGGCCGACCTGGCCTGGGCCTCGGCGTCGAAGGCGCCCGAGGCGAGGATATCAGCCTTGCATTGGGAGCATGGCTTGATGGCCGTGGAGGTGCGGGGCCCCGCCGCGCCATTTGTCGCCTCCGACCGTCTCGTGGAGCGGTCGGCCCAACCGGTTAGGTCCGGGGTCTGGCTCTGGGGCGTCATAGGCCCCGATGGCCTGAACGACCCTGGCGGACGACCGACGCGGACGGTCCAGCCATGAGCGCGGCCGACTTCGTCTCCTTAAGGCCTGCCGTCTTCGCCGCCAGCCTGGCGCTTGGGTCGGCGCTCGTCATGGCGCTGGTCTTGACCTCGATCAGCACGCCGGCCGGGTTCAAGTCGCGTCTGGCCGCCGTCAGCGATCAGGTGGCCGACGCCGACCGCCGGTCACGCAGTTCCAGCGCGCCCGGCGTATTCCCTGTCGATGCGGTCTGCACGCGGACGGCTGAGCGCCAAGCGGAATTCCTTGGAGATAGCTTGCAGGGCTACGCCGCTCCGTTGCAGCTCGACCTCCGGGGCCTTGAGATCGTTGCGGGGGTCCCGTCGGGTCGGGGCAAGCTTGTCCCCGTCCGGTTCCGGTTCCAGGCGTCGGGGTCGTACGAAGCGGCCATCGGCCTGCTCGACGCTTTGTCGCGTCAACGTCCTCAGATCTTTGCTGACACGGTCGATCTGACCTCCAAAACCTCGAGCGTAACTCTGGTCTTTTCGGGGCGACTCTATTGCGCCGTCTAGTCCTCATCTCCGCTGGCGTTCCCGCGGGGTTAATCACCGGCTTGGCGGCTTGGCTCGCCGCCGGTGGCCCCAGCGCGGCCACCGACAAGCTAGCGCCAGTCGAGGCGCAACTTTCGAGCTTGCAGGTTCAGCGTCCCCCCGCAGCGCCCGGTCGTCAAATCATCATCAGCGACTTGGCTGCGACTCCGTTGTTTGCACTCTCGGTCGGTCCCAGCGCCGTCCGCCCGCCCTTGGTGCGCCTTGAAGGCGTTTCACGCTCCGCGCGGCGAACTGCTGCGCTGCTCTCCATCGATGGGCGGCCAAGCCAGTGGCTCGCCCTCGGTGAGACGCGTGATGGCGTCACCCTACAAACGGTCGGCGTCGCCCAGGCTTCGGTCGACACCGTCCTTGGCGAGGTGACGGTGGAGCTGGGTCGAAGCGTCGGAGGCGAACCGCAAAGTGGGGACGATCCGCAGGCCGGCTCCGGAGTGGTCGATCGACCACCTCAGGGCTTCCGCTCGCCGCCCCCGCCCGCTAGCGCCCCTGGTTTACGATGAGGTCTTTCCCAATGGTTTTCCGGCGTCCAACGCCCTCCCGATGGCGGACCAGAATGCAGCTGGCATGGGCGGTGGCCGTTGGTTTGAGCCTAAGCCCCCTATGCACGGCGCAAGCGGCGACACCGGCGACCCAGGCGGAATCCTACACCTTCGCATTTGAAAACGCCGATATCACCCAAGTGGTCCAGGAAGTGTTGGGCCAGGTCGGGGTACCCTACGCCATCGATCCAGGCGTCACGGGCAAGGTCACTTTTCGGATCGAGCAACGCCTGAACCGCGAGCAACTGATCGCGGCGCTTGAGGCCGTGCTGTCGGCCAATGGGGTCGCTCTTGTGCGCAACGGCGATCAGATCTTGGTCACCCCCCAGGCCAAGGCGAAGGGGGCGGCGGGAATTCGGCGCAACGTGGAGGGGCTGGGCGGTGGTGGATACGAGGTCGTCGCAATACCGGTCTCCTATGCCCAACCCACGGAGATCGCACGCGCCCTGGAGGCGATTTCCTCAAGCAGCAGCGTACTTTACACCAGTGATAAGCTTGGTCTGATCGTGTTGGGAGGCTCGGGATCCCAGCTCAAATCCACCATCGAGACCTTGAAAGTTTTCGACCAGAACACCTTCCAGGATACCCGCCTGCGATGGTTCGAACTGACGCAGGCCCAGGCCAGCACCGTGGCGACGGAACTGGACAAGATCATCCAGGCCTCCGGCATCGCCGGGGTTAGCGTCGCGCCCCTGAAGCGTCTCAATGGGGTCATTGTCTTTGCCCGCACGGCCCAGGCCCTCGACGAAATCGGCCGGTGGGTACGGCGATTGGACGCCCCTGGCACGGAGGCGGCCTCTTCGCTCTGGGTCTACCACCCACGCAACAGCTCGGCCGAGGCCCTGTCGCGGACCCTCAACAGTGTGCTTGGCTTTCAGGGACGCGGCGACGGCGCCCTGGCGACGGCGCCCACCTCGGCAATTCCGGCGGGTGCTTCCGGCTCCACAGCCATCGCCACCGGGACTGGCGATGACGAAGTCCGCATCGGTCTGGACAAGGAGACCAACACCCTGCTGGTCTTCGCCGCGCCAGCGCGCTGGATCCAGATCCAGCGCATTCTCAATGAGATTGACCGCCCGCCTCTGCAGGTCCTCATCGAAGCTTCGATCCTGGAGGTGACTCTCGGCAAGGATCTGCAGTTTGGGGTGGATTGGTCGGTGATTTCCCGTGACCTATCGGTGGCGGCGATTAACAATTCTGTTGGCGCCGTGGTCCCCAGATTTCCGGGCCTCTCCGTCAGCTACATCAACGACGACATTCAGGCCGCCGTTCGGGCGCTTGGCTCGCGCACGACCCTTGAGGTGGTCTCAGCGCCCAAGATCATCGTGCTGGACAATCGCACCGCGCGACTGCAGATCGGCGACCAGGTGCCGGTCATCGTGCAGTCCTCGCAGAGCACGGCCGCCACAAATGCGGCCCTTGTGAGCACTGTAGACTATCGCAGCACTGGCGTGATCCTATCTGTCACCCCTCGGGTGACCGGCGGTGACCAGATCGTCTTGGAGGTAAGCCAGGAAGTCAGTTCGGTTGGCAAGACCAGTACTTCGGGTATCGATTCTCCCACCATCCAGCAGCGTCGCTTCGAGAGCACCCTCGTGCTCCGCAATGGCGGCGTTGTTGCTCTGGGCGGACTGATCAGCACCAACCGTTCGTTTTCCCGGGGCGGTGTCCCTGGGCTCAAGGAGGTTCCAGGGATTGGCGCGCTTTTCCGAACCCAGGGCCAGAACGACAGTCGCAGCGAACTCATCGTTCTGCTGAGCGCCAAGATCCTCAATGACACCGCCTCAGCCGACCGTGCGATGTCCGATCTGCAGGCCGACATGCGGGAATTGCAGAGCCGTGGCCTGCTCCCTGCTGCCCAACAGTGACCAGGGTTACGCGACCCCCGCGGCCATGGTGATCAGTCTCGCCTTGGCCCTGGTGGGCTCGGCCCTTGTGGCCCGTAGTGTCCAGCTTCTGCGGCTCTCCAAGCTCGATCTGGAGCGTTTGCAGATCGAGTACAGCCTGTCGGGCGCGCAGCTGGAAGCGGCGACGCAGGTCGTCCGCAGCGTGAGGCCAGGCCCATTCTATTGGACAGATGGCGCCGAGACGGGCTGGGTCGAATTGCGGGCCGAGCCCGAAGCCGACAAGCTGAGCCTTGCCGCAGCGGCCACGCTCTCCGATGGGACGTTTGCGGCCTTCGAGGTCAAGGATCCGACCGGCTTGAAACGCGCCCTGAGCGAAGCAAGCGAAGTGGGGGATTACGTTGAGGTTGCTGATCTTGATGCAGCGCCGCTATGGCGTGCCTGCGCCGACCGAGTGATTTCATCCTTCGGCCGTCAGGACCATCTGACCTACACCGAGGCGCAGAGGCCGCAGCCGGACCCCAAGAACGCGTCCTGGCGGATCGGCGAGGTGTGGCGCCTGCGTGTAACAACCGCAGCGGGTTGGCGCGACGATCGGATCGTGAGATTTACAGGAGATGCACGCCATCCGGCCGCGGTGGTGGTGCGACGGTTGTCACGCGGCGATGGGGGTGGGGGGCTATGCGACGCAACGATCATTGCGGCGGCAGCCGCGTAGGTCGGGCTGACAGCGGTTATACGCTGACGGAAATCCTGGTCGTGATGGCCGTCATTGGCCTCATCGCGGCTGTGCTGACTCCTGGCCTGATCGGCCAGATGAATCGCGCCCGCGCCAAGACTGCGCAGATGCAGATGGACACCATCGCCGCTGGCGTGGAGATGTTCCGTTCCGACGTCGGCCACTACCCGACTGGAGCCGAGAGTCTGAACAGCCTATTTGCCCAACCGGCCAACGCTGAGGGATGGACCGGCCCTTATCTCAAGGACGCAAAGGTTCTGAAGGATCCCTGGGGTCATGCGGTGCAGTACACAGTCGATGACAGCGGACAGAGTTTCTCGGTGAAGAGTTATGGCGCCGATGGCGCGCCCAGTGGATTTGGCCTCAATAGGGACATCCAGGCCCCGGCGAGCCAGTGATCATCTCGGCCGCGATCGGGATGTTGGCGTTGGCGACCGGCTTGGTCATGGGGAGCTACGCCGCCACCGCGGGGCTGCGCTGGACGCGCGGCGAGCCGTCCACGGCCGGTCGGTCCCACTGCGATAGCTGCCTCAAGCCCTTGGCCTTCTCCGAGACGCTGCCCCTCATCTCGTATATGGTCCGCCGCGGCGCTTGCAGCCGCTGCGGCGACCGTATTGATCCCGTCCATCCGATGGGCGAGGCGGCCGGAGCCGCCGTCCTTCTCGCTGCGGCTCTTCTTGTTCCTTGGCCGCGTGTGATCCTCGTGGCCGGCCTGGGCTTGGTCCTGATCGCCAGCGCCACCATTGATTGGAAAACGCAGAGACTGCCGGACTTGCTTACCGGCATCATCGCGCTCCTGGCGGCGGTGCTGGCGCTCACGGGATCTCCGCCCCGCATCCTCGAAGGCGTCCTGGTGGCGACGGTCGTGTTTAGCCTGCTCCAGCTTCTACGATTCTTGAGTTCGCGCCGCAGCGGCGATCCCGGCCTTGGGTTGGGTGATGTGAAGCTGCTCTGCGCGGTGAGCCTCTGGCTTGGGATGGCGATTCCCTGGGCTGTGGCGGGCGGCGCCCTGCTTGGCCTGCTGGTCATCGCGATCCTACGCCCAAAGGACCCGCGATTACCGTTTGGTCCCATGATCGCCCTGGCGAGCTTCGCGGTCGGTCTCGCAAGGGAGGGTGTCTGGTGGCCGATGACGCCCTGAAAGCGCCGTTCGCAGCTGTCGGGCGGGCCCGGCGGGACGCTGTCCTTGAGCGACTGCTTGAGGACAATCTCGTGGACGCTCCGGCGGTAGCGCGTGCTGAGCTCGTCGCCTCCCGAACCAGCCAGCCGATCGAGCAGGTGCTCAACCAATTGGGCGCCCTGTCGGACGATGATCTGGTGGACGCCTACGCTCGGGTGGTCGCCTGCGAGGTCTGGGAGCCGGCCAAGGCCCCGGTGGAGGCTGACCTCAGCGTGATCGGTGTCTCTGCCGATTTCCTGCGCCGGGCGCGGATCATTCCGCTGCGTCGAGTCGCCAAGACCCTGACCTGTGCTGCCTGCGATCCTTTAGATGACGAGGCGCTCGCGGGCCTAGTATTCGCCACCGGGTGCGACCTGATCATCCTGGCCGCGCGGCCCGCCGATTGGCGCCGTGAGTTCGAGCGGGCGTTCGGAACGCCTAGTGAGGCGAAGACCGCGCCTGACGAACGCCGCCTGGAGCGCGAACTCGATCTCATAAGTGATCGTTCTGAAGGTTCCGGCGCCCGACTCGTGGCCCAAGCCTTCGAGGCCGCGATCGCCGCGGGCGCCTCCGACATTCACTTCGAGCCGACCCGCAACAGCCTGCGGATCCGGCTGCGGGTCGATGGCCGTCTTCTGGACCACCAAGTCGTCTCGGCCGACCTTTCGGCGCCGGCGGTGTCACGGCTCAAGGTTATCGCCAACCTCAATCTCGGCGAGCGCCGGTTGCCGCAGGACGGCCGAACGACCTTCGTGGTCCAGGGCAAACAGGTCGATGTCCGGGTGGCGACGTCGCCGACCGTTTTCGGAGAGTCGGCGGTGCTGCGTATCCTGGACCGGTCCAGCGTCCCCCTTGACCTGGAGACCTTGGGCTTGAGCGGCAATGTGCTGTCCGTGGTGCGTCGCGCGGCCCGTGCCGCCCATGGCCTCTTCCTGATCACCGGCCCCACGGGCAGTGGCAAGACCACCACGCTTTACGCCCTGCTGCAGACCTTTGTCGGGTCGGGCAAGAAGGTGCTTAGCGTCGAAGACCCGGTGGAATACCACTTCGATCACGTCTCCCAGACCCAGGTCGCCGCGCAACTTGGTCTGACCTTCGCCGCGGCCCTACGCTCCTTCCTGCGGCAGGATCCCGACGTCATTCTGGTGGGGGAGATCCGCGACCCGGAAACCGCGGCCGTCGCTGTCCAGGCGGCCATGACAGGCCACTTTGTGCTGGCCTCGGTGCACGCCAACGACGCTCTGGCGGTCCTGCCGCGGCTACGGGACATCGGGGTCGAGCCCTACCAGTTGGCCGCAGGCTTCCGGGGCGCGGTCGCCCAACGTCTGGTCCGTCGCGTCTGCGTCCGTTGCGCTGAACCCCAACCCCCTGACGAGCCGGAACGATTGTTCGCCGCCGCGCTCGGCCTTGCCCTTCCCGAGGCCTTCGCCCATCCCAAAGGGTGCACCTTTTGCCGCGGCACGGGGTTCAAGGGGCGCATCCCCATCGCCGAGGCCTTCCAGGCCGACGACACCTTGCTCCGGGCGGTCGCCGAACATCGGCCTGCCTCGGAGATCGAGGCCATCGCGCGACGCGACGGGCTCATCGGCATGGCGGTGGACGGGTATCAGAAGGCCCTGGCCGGCCTGACCACGGTCGAGGAAGTGGCCGCGACCCTCCATGGCTGACGACCTGCACTTCCGCTATCTGGCGATGGATCCGGCGGGCCGGAGGGTCCGTGGCGTCGTCGCCGCGAGAGATGACGCGGTCGCCTTCGACAGCCTTCGTCGCGAAGGGCTTTCACCGCTTTCGCTCACCCCCCACAAGCTCAAGGCGAAGGCGGCGCCCAAACACCGCAATCTCAGCGATCGAGAGGCGGCCGAATTTCTTGGGAGCCTCGCCGACCTGCTGATGGCCGGAGCTGACATCCGGACCGCGTTGAGCATCCTCGGCGCCCGGTTCGAGCGTGCGAGCGTCAAGGTGCTGGCCCAGGGCCTAGCCGACGACATTTCGGGAGGCGAGGCGCTGGAACGTGCCTTCGGGCGCCATTTTCGGCATCGCCAGGCCTTCGTCGGCCCGATGATCGCCGCCGGCGAGGCGGCGGGCGATCTCCCCGGCGGGCTTCAGCGCGCTTCCGAAATCGTCGCCTCCCGACTGAAGCTTCGAGATCAGTTGATTACGGTGCTCGCCTATCCGGCCTTCGTGCTGGTGAGCGCCATCGCCGCGGTGTTTGTGATCCTGCTGTTCATTGTGCCGTCCATAGCCCCCCTGGCCGAGGAACTGGGCGGGGCGCCACCGCCCGCCCTGGCCATTCTGATCCGGGCAAGCCTGTTTCTCACCAACAACCTGGTTATGCTGGGAGGGCTGGGAGCGCTCACCCTGCTGCTGCTGGGCGTGGCTTGGAGATTGGGGCTGCTTTCGGCGCCCCTGGAGCGGGCGGTTCTGGATGGCCCCGCTAAGCGGACCACGCGCGGGCTGGTGTTCGGAGCGTTTTCCATCTCACTTGGGGCGATGCTGGCGGCCGGCGCCCCGATCAGCGACGCCCTCAGGCTGGCCACGCGATCGGTCGGGACCGCCAGTGCCCGACGGCGCCTTGAGCCGGTCATCAGCGCCGTCCGGCAGGGGCAGTCGCTGTCTAACGCCCTGGCCGAGGTGAAGGGGTTCCCGCCGTCGATCATCCGATTGGCGACGGTGGGGGAGGCGTCCAATGCGCTGGGTCAGATGCTGGCGAAGGGTGGAAAGCTCGAGGAAGACGCCGCCATGCGCCGCATCGAGACAATCGGCCGGCTCGCGGGGCCTGCTCTCATCATCCTGCTAGGCGCGATCCTGGGCGTGTTGATGGGAGGCCTGTTATCAGGCGTCAGCCAGATGGGCCAGTCGGCGCTGGAGTGAGGTCGCCCGCTCACCCATCACCGCTTACGATAGCTGGCCGCGCAGCATGCAATTGACGGTTGGCTAAGCTTCACTTTAGGGTCTCAACCTATCCGGGCGAGCGCGGGTTGTGCTTAGGATTCGGCATTGGGGGCAATATGTGGCGGAACTGGTTCGTCGCTTCGGCGGCAGTGGTCGGCGTGCTTGTCACGTCAGGCCAAGCCTCAGCCGCCAATCCAGCGGCCAACTTGGTCTCCGCCCCCCAGATGTCCCCATCCCAAGCTTCGGCGACGTACGGAGCCAGTACAACTCACAGCGTTGGGCTTTCGGCCTTCACCGCGACGCCACCGGAGATTAAGGCTCAGAGCAGAACTCTAGGCGCGTCATTTCTCGCGTCTAAGGATCAGTACGCGAATAATGTATTCGACTACGTCAGAAAAAACATCGAGGTCGAGTTCCGCTATGGCCTTGGTAAGGGCGCGCGGGGCGCCCTGATCGACCAGTCTGGGACGCCCTTCGATCAGGCGGAACTCATGATGAAGTTCCTGATCGAGGGCGGCGTGCCGAGCCTTTCGTACAAGTCTGGAACAATAACACTCACACCCCAGCAGTTCGGTCAGTGGACCGGGCTGGTGAAAAATCTGAATGAAACGAGCCAGTCCTTCGATGTCGATGCTCAGGCGGCATGTCAGTTCTTGGCCGACGGCGGTATTGCAGCGACGGTCAGCACGGCGAGCGTCAGCAATTCGTCCAGCTGCGCGAGCCTGAGCGGCAACCTCACTTCGGTGACCCTGGCCCATATCTGGATCGAGGCGAACGGAAAGTCCTACGACCCCAGCTTCAAGCGCCATATTCTGAAAGCCGGCGCGGACCTGGCGGCCGTCTTTGGATGTGGCTCTGCCTCCGCGCCCACCTGTGGCGCCACCGTCGCCAATCTCGGCCTGGCTCAGGCCGATCGGACACCGCTTCTGGGTGTCGCCCCGACCATCAAGAGCGTCAACGAACCCGCTATATCGGGCAAGTTGCGTGTCTACGCCGACGCGCTGCAGGCCCAGGTGCAAGCAGGCCCGGCCGATGCGCCGGTGGAGGCGATCTCGGGGGGGCGGTTTCTGGATCTCTCCTATCAGCCCCCTGTGTTGGGGCTGGCCTACCCCGGAGTGGTCGACAAGTCCTGGAGTGGAAGCGCCCCGGCCATTCCCGATCAGTACCGGACGGTCTTTCAGCTCTCATCAGGGGGGGTGACCCGCAGCTACTTTGCCGATGAGATTTCGGGTCGGCGGCTCCACCTTCAGGGCCACCAGAATTCATCCATCGCACTCTATATGGAAGGGGAAGTCGTCGGCTCTTGGGGTGGAAGCATTCCCGAGGCAGCCGCAGGCGTGGATGTGTCCGTTGATCATCCGTACCAGATCCCGAGCTACGCCGATGAAACCGCCCATTTTGCATTCCCCGGCTACCAGGAAAGTAGCGCCGTTGTTCTCGCGCTAGGCGAATGGGGCGAGAGTTCCATTCGTCATTTTTCCAGCTACGAACAGGCAAAGCCCCAGGCCTTTGTGTTTGGCATCGGTGACGATCTCCCCCCAGCCTCAGGAAAGATAGGAGCCGTGACTGTCGGTGCGGCCCAGTTCATGTCTCAGGAGAGCCAGGCCGTTAGGCTGATCGAAGGCGCGCGGGCACGGATATCCCAACACCACGTCATCGGCATGTCGGGCGCCCTGTTCAACCTCTCCACGACCGCCAGCGTCAACTCGTCCGCCAACGACGCCGCGATCAGGACATCGGCCTTCAATAGCCTCGCGGTCATGGGCTCCCTGCTCGAGGGGTCAGTGCCTGAGCAGAGTCAGGATTCGGGGCCAGCCAGCTCCGCGGCCGTATCAATCGTCGCCCTGAACGCGCTATCAATCGCCTTTGCCGAAGTTACGCCAGATACCTTCGAGACTGTAGCGGGTGGCCTGATCTATGGCTTCGCCCCAGATTTCATGCGGTCGCTAGTCAGGATCCCCAACAACTACAGGCTCATCGCCCCGCTCAACTACTCGGCCTACTATTTTGTCGACGGTGAGCAGCACCGCGGAATCGACCCGCCTCTCCTGGCCTATCGCGGCGACAGTCTTGCCTACACGATCACGGGCGATCAGGGCCCCGGAATGAAGGGCGGAGGGGCGCCCATGGCGCCCGACC
>NZ_JANPJP010000148.1:0-7741 GCF_031425575.1 Phenylobacterium sp. | reverse complement strand
ACACCGCGAGCAGCCCGATCCCCGACCGGCTCAATTTCAGGGAACCGATATCCCACGACCGTGAGAAGGTCTCCTTCCTCGGGCACGGCAACTTCCAGTTCCAGGAAGGTGAAATCGAATACCGAGGGCATCTCGAAATTCGGGCGGAGCGAAAGCAGAGCTACATCGTATTGCTGTGCTTCATCGGGACCGAACAAAGGATTCTCCCGGCGCTTTATGCCGCGAGAAAATTGTTCGACAGTCCACCATTCGATCGACCCGTCATTACGCAGCGACAGCGCACGGAAACGATCTCCGCTCTCGGCTCCGTCGAACACGTGACTGGCAGAAATGGCCAACCCAGGAGCAACGAAAAACCCAGTTCCACAGATTTCCTGCACATCATCGCTGCTGCGGAGTATCTGGAAAATGGCTCCGTCGAACTTCTCCGGGATCGTTGGAAGCAAGCCATCGTTTCGGCCGGGCTTCAGCGTCCGAGACCATAGCTTGAGTGCATCCGGTAGCAGACGGGACGGTTCCGAGACGTAGGAGCCCCTATATTGGACGAACTGATCCGGTTCCAACTAGCCGTCCCCGTCCGATGACTTTTGCTTCCGTGCGCCCCGTGGGCGTTTCCCCGGTTGGTCCTCCTTCCGCCCGATGATTTCGGCTTTGGGCGGTGGGGAGGCGAGACAGCTGTTGATCCTCTCAGTTAGCGCCCGAGCAAACTCCTGTGCGTTGAGAAAGAGGCCTGCATCTTGCCAATGGCCCGGCTGTTGATCCGTTCGGACGGCTGCGACCACAGGCCCTTGGCTCCCACCGAAGGCGAATCCGCCGTTGAAGACCAAGCTGTCAGTCCCATCATTGTGCTCGATTAGCTGATTCCGGACATTCCTGACGCCGACTGCGCCGAACCCTTTCATCCCCGGTAGGGACTCAATTATCCGACCCGCTCTAAAGGCAATTAGGTAGAATTGCTCCGTAAGGAGCTCCATCCAGTCAGAATCGGCAAAATACGTTCGAGCTTGAGGTCCTTGCGTCCGTGTTCGCCACTCCGCCATTGCGGCCTCGATCCCTTCCCGCTGTTCCAATCCCCAGTCGGGCGCCATAGACGCTCCAAACTCCCGCTGCTTGGCCAAGTGGGAGCCGATCTCCACAAAGACCAGTATCGCCTGGCGAAGCTTCTTGTCGGCATCAATGCCCTCGTCGTTCCTCCTCCCGGAGAGAGTAGTGTCGAGCCAGCGATAGTAGTGCTGAAAGGCCTCTCGGGAGGCCTCAAGGTCGATTAGGGCAGAGTCAAAGGCCGCCGCTTCCTCGGCCCACGCCTTCTGCATTGCTGGATGAGCGACCCGGGGGATGGTCCCATTCCCCCTCAAAGCGCCCAACAAGCGCCGGGCGTACGCTCGAAGAGCTGATCCCCACATCCTTTGACCTCACTTACCCACACACCTGATCCATCGTTACGAAGGCGAGATTTGACCTCGCAATCCTCTCGGCAATGTCGGACCTTA
Organism: Phenylobacterium sp.; assembly: GCF_031425575.1. GTDB lineage: Bacteria > Pseudomonadota > Alphaproteobacteria > Caulobacterales > Caulobacteraceae > Phenylobacterium. The sequence goes on along the minus strand of NZ_JANPJP010000148.1, from coordinate 6,251 downwards.
GCGGCCAGACCGCAGACTGGGGGAGCACAAAGGGTGTCAGCTAAACAACTGTGCCTGCTCTTCGCTGGCGCCATGTTCGCCGCCAGCACATCGACGGCGTCGTTCGGACAAGACCGACCTAAGGCCACTGTTCCGGGGAAGGCGTGCGAGATCGCTGCGGCTCACGGTGCAGAATGGATTGCTGAAAGCGCCGTCTCTCTCCGTGTACTGCAGCGGAATAGCGCTGCCACTGACGAGATGCAGAAGCTCATGGATTCCCGCTCATGGAAGCCCGAGGTCGCCGTCGGTGAACAGATGACCCCTGAGGAGGCTAATCGCTTCGGAAATTTGCAGCAGCAGATGAAGTCAGGGCTGCTGGCGATGCTGATGGAGTCGAAGAGGGAAAGGGATATTCGGATCTTGGGTCGCATGGCGGAGATCGCCCAAGAAGCCTCTAACCCCGGCTATGCGCCTCCTCAGTCGGCAGGGAGCGAAGACCACACGCTCGCTCTCATCCTATTGGGATCGAGAGATAAGCTTAGGGCCACCTCGCAGGAAATCAGCAACTACGCTCCCAACAAAATCTGTGATTTTAAGGGTAGCTTGGCCTCGGAAGCGGCTCTGTCCATCGCTGAAATCGACCGCATTTACGGGATCAACGAAGCTCTCAGAGACTTGGAATCGCTGACGAGCAAATACGGCAAGCCCCTCGACACTGGCAAAATGTCGCCAGACGATGTCCGTACCCGTGATCGGCTTTACCCGGTCTTACAAATGGCGTTGGCGAAGGAAGCCTTGGCTGGCGACCTCTACTTTATCTCACAGCTAGAACAGGTCTCGAAGCTCATGCTCGAGTCCAGGCGGGCCGCCCTCTACGAAGCGCCAGGCGACGCTGACAAGCTGGGCCTAGTGTGGGCTGAATGGGTCAAGACCGGAAGAGTGACGGACCGTCAAAACGAACTGACGAGCATTCTGAATTATCTGAACGAGAAGATCCCCCCAGAGATCATCAAGGACCTGGAAGCGTCGCCGAATGCCCAGAATCATTGATGGTCAATTGGCATATTCAGCCGCTGCCAGCCCAGGCTGCGGCTAGCCGGTGTATTCATAGACGGCAGCAGGGTCGAGCGGCGGAATAGTGAAGCGCTCAGGGGCCTGGTTGATCACCGCCATCGCTGCATCATTGGCCGCCGTTTCTCGTGGACCGAATGAGCGGCCCAGAGCCATGGCGCCATCAAAAAACTGTGCGAAATCCCGAGCAGGCCAGCGTCCTAGCAGCCCATCACCATGCTCTGCCATCTGGGCGCCAATCCAGGTCGCCATAAGGACTCGCTGAACGCTCAGCGTCTCGTTGATGCTGAGCGGGATTGAAACGCTTTGGGCCAACTCCTGAACCGCTTGAGCGGGAACCAATGCCCTAGCGGGCAGGTATTTCAGCATGCGTTCAAGTGCGTGATCTTTCATCGCTCTTCCGACCTACTTCCAAGTCGCTGCGGTTTTAGCCACGCTTCTATCCGGCATGTTTCCCCGGCCCGCCTTTCTAGAGCCGAGCCGCTATCAGTCTACGGATATGGAAGCCGACTTTCGATGCCTTCCAGGAAATCGTAATACTCAACTAGCGCCGCCAGAAACTCGCCCGTGTCGCCGATCTCCCGGTGCCGAAAAGAATGAATTGCGTTGCGTCGAGCCTGCACTTTTGCAAGCCACGAAAGCTCTTCCTCAGTGAGCAACTCGGCCTTTTTGAAATATTGCGAAAGGCCCTCCAACTCCAGGCGGTCAGGGTCTCGTGGCTTTCCAGTCTTTGAGTCGTAGACCTTATGGAACTTAGTCTTTTCGGCGTCGGCCTTATAATCCTCATAGAACACGCATAAGAAAAGCTTCAGCGCCCCCTCAACCAAGCTCCCGAGGTTCGCCCATGCCAGAATCAAATCACCTTCTGACAGTGGGTGTGGTGCTCCGGCCCAATGGGCTAGAGAGACAGAAAGTGACTGCTGGCGATCTAGGCGTGATTTGCTAAGCAAGTCGGCCGCTTCAGGCGGTGCCCAACCCGACGCCTGTGACCAGAAGCCTGCGAGGTCGCAATTTTTTGCGACGATAAGCTCGACTACTGTCAGTGGCGCCCTTGGCTGTCCTTGGACCAAAAACAGGTTCATTTCAGTTGGATCCGATGCCGACTGTTGTCGATCCCGCCATCTATACAGTAAGCGCTGGTTCGTCCCGCAGCGGATCGCACCAGATAGCATATCCGATACCTACGTTAGACGATCGTTGGATTTCGAGAGAAACTTGGCGCATCTGATGTTGGGTCGCAAGTAGCGCCTCAAAGGGATCCAGACCGCCCAGCCTCATGCCGCCCAAGGCGGGCCGAAGAGCTGCGATATTCCCGTCAAAGCTCTCCATCAACTCGTCGAACGCTCGGGTCAGACCCGTCGCTTTCCGGGCCACGACGCCCAGAACCTCTCCGGTCTCCTGGCGAATAACCGGCCCGCCGGAGTTGCTCGGGTTTACGCTCATGTCGAGCTTGACCATTCTCGCTGGCCCACTGTCGAACACCGCCGAGACGATGCCTTGGTGGATCGTCAGATGTGGGTCTTCGAAGGGATAGCCCAAGCTGCATACCTGCTCCCCGGGCTCAGCCTCATCCGTTGCGAATGTAAGGCTTGGCCCAACTTGCACACCGTGTGGTGGAGCGAAGATTGCGTAGTCGTAGGAGGCTTCGTCTGAAAAGCCCGCGAGCTGAAGCGGGGCAGGCAAGATCCACGTGGGGGTTTGCCAGAACCGAACTTCCACTGTGCAGTTCGCAGGTATGTTGCGAACAACGTGGCCGCAGGTCACCAACTTCCCGTTCACCAGAAAGCCGCTACCCGAGGAAAGCCGCTGGCCCTGCCGGAGGACAACAATGTTCGCAACTGATGGCCCAAGGCCCAGATGGATCTCTGCGGGGGTCATGGCGTGATGATGACAGACGCACCGCTAGGTCGCCAGTGGCCTTTAAATACCTGTTTTTACAGGAAGAAGTGGTGCCGCTTAGGTGACTCGAACACCTGACCCCATCATTACGAATGATGTGCTCTACCAGCTGAGCTAAAGCGGCCTGACGCGGCAGGGCGGCGAACCGGCCCGCGCGGGAGCGCCTATTTAGCTGCTCTGGGCGCGCTCGCCAAGCGGCGCCTCGCGTGACTGCGTCTTTGGGTCACCGGCGGGGGTGGCGGCGGCTCAGGCTCGTCGTCGTCATAGCGGCCTTCTTCCACGCCGTAGGGCGGCGGCGCGGCCTCATGGCCCAGCAGGAACGGGGCGGTGTCGGCGTAGGGGATCGGCAGTTCCGGCAGCTCGCTCATGGTCTTCTCGGCCCGCTCGTGGCGCGGGTGGATCAATTCGCCGGTCTCGGCATAGACCGCCGTCAGCCGCGCCCAGTCGGAGGGCAGGTAGGCGAAGGCCTGGCCCTCGGGGTCGAGATCGGTCCAATCCGGCTCTTGCGGCGCGCCCACGCCCCGCGCCATCCAAACCCGGGCCTCGTCCGGCTGGCCGGCTGCGAGGGCGACCCGGGCGAACAGGCCGGCGACGCGGATCGTCAGCGGCTCGGCCTCCAGGGCCTTGGCGGCCTCACGGGCGCGGACTGGCACGCCCTCGATCAGGGCCAGCTCGACGAAGAGGATGCGGCTCTCGCGGGCGGTGGGGTTCAGTTCGGCCAGGTTGTTCAGCCGCTCGGCCCGCTGGCGGGGCGTCTCGTTGGTCTTCAGGTCGCGATAGGCCAGCCACAGAGCCGGGTGGGGCGCGATCTTCCAGGCGGTCTCCAGGACCTGCGCGGCGCGGGCCGTCTTGCCGTCGGCGGCCAGCAGGCGGCCGGCCATGACCACGCCGGGCGCGAAGCCGGGTTGCAGCTTGGCGGCCTCGACGGCGAAGTCGGTGGCCTGGGACCGCGCCTTGGGTTCGGCGGCGGTCTCCAGTTGGGCGGCCGAGGCGGCCAGCAGGGCGGCCCGGGCGCGCTCGGCGACGATGGGGGACACCACCTTGCGGTCCAGCGCGCTCTTCACCAGGTCCAGCGCGCCCTCCCAGTCGCCCGCCTCGAGCCGCGCCTCCAAGACCGCGCGCCAGGCCCAGCGCGCTGTTCGACCCATCTCATAGGCCTGCTCGGCATGACGCAGGGCGGCGGCCTTGTCACCCTGGGCCAGGGCCTGAGCCATCAGGCCCCGGTGACCGGCCAGGCGCATCTCGGGGAAACCCAGCATGGCGGAATAGGCGGCCTGGACGGCCACGGCGTCGCCGGCCGCCTCGGCGGCCTGGGCGGCCAGGACCCGAACCAGGCCCGGAGCCTCATCGGCGAGGTCGACGGCCTTGAGGGCCAGACGCCTGGCCTCCGAGCCCTCCCCGGCGGCGGCGGCCAGGAAGCCGCGGGTCAAGACCTCATTGGCCTGGCGGCGGCGATCCTCGACCCGGGCGCGCTCGGCCCGGCGCGGCGCCTCCAGGATCCAGAGCAGCAGCCGCCAGCCGATCACGGTCAGCAGGGCGACGAGCAGTGTGATCAGCACCATGGCGGCGGCGGTCATGTCGGCCCGCCAGCCCAGCCAGATGATGCTGGCGCGGCCCGGCTCCCCGGTGATGGCCAGTATGGCGGTGGCCAGCGCCACCACCAGGAACACGGCGATGGCGGTGCGGATCATGCGCCGCTCCGAGCCAGCCGGGCGAGGTCCTGCAGGGCCTGGACGCGGACAGCGGAAATGCGGCGGTCAATGTCGGCCCGGGTCTCGGCGGCGGCGCGCCAGGGGGCCAGGGCCTCGCGGCCGCCGGGAGGCAGGCGATCCAGAGTGCGCAGGGCGTGGTCGAGATCGCCCTCCGTCACCTGGCGCTCGGCCCTGGCCAGCTGGGCGTCGACCCCCGAGCCCGGGACGTCGCCCACCTGGCGCAGGGTGACGACGCGGGAAAGAGCAGCGCCCAGACGGGCCATCAGGCCGGCTCCCTCACCCGGGGCGCGGGCGGCCGCGGCGGCGCGGGCCGCGTAGTCTGGAAAGCTGGCCGCCAGGGCCGCGCGGCTGGGAGCGCCGCGCTCGGCCACCCGGCGCAGGGCGCGCAGCTCCGCGGACGGCGGCGAGACCGCATCCAGGGCGGCCAGCTCCTCGGCGAAGGGCCGCGAGCTCTGGGCCGCCTCCATCAGGGCGGCGGCGGCGAGGGCCGAGGCGGCGGCCTCCGCGGTGCGCGACTGTTCAACCTCCAGGACATCGAGGCGGGCGGCCAGCTCGGAGAGCGCCGCCGGGTCGGGCAGGTCCAGTGACGAAGCCTTGTCAGGCGGGGCGTCCGAGGGATAGGCCGGCGCCGGCGCCAGGGGCCGGACGGCGGCGAGATCGGCGCTGAGCGCGGGGCGGGGCTTGGCCGGCAGCAGGTGGGGGCCGAACCGCGACAGGCCATAGCCGGCCAGCACGCAGGCCAGGCCGAAGACGGCCACCAGCCAGGCCGTGGCCCCCGGCGGCCGCGCGCGGCCATAGGCGGGCGCGGAGGGCTCCAGGGGATCCGGCGTGGCGCTCATGATCTACCGGTCTATCAGATTCAACAGCGCCGCTTCGAGAGGAAAGGGCGCGAACACCTTGGCCGCCATCTTGGTGCGGGCCAGCGGCTTCATCACCGCCTTGGAGAGGCACAGGGCCCGCAGGCCGGGCAGCGGGGTCTCCTTCAGCATGGCCGCCAGGACCTGGCTGGCCTTGGGGGAGTGCAGCAGGACCGCGTCGACCTCCGGCAGCGCGGCCAGCTCTTCCGCCGTCAGTTCGGTCGGCCCAGTGTCGTAGAGGACCAGGCGCCTGGCCTCAATCCCATGGGCCTCCAGGGCCCCGACCAGGTCCCCGGCCGGCTCGGCGGCGCCGGGATGCAGGACGCAGCCCTTCAGGTCGCGCTTGCGGGCGGCGATGCCCTCGGCCAGGGCCTCGACGTCGCCATCGGCCGACAGCACGTTCTTGAAGCCCGCCGCGCGGACCGCCTGGGCGGTGGCCGCGCCGACCGCGAACACCCGCTGGGACCGTTCCGGGGTCGCGTCGGTGAAGGCCCGCACGCCATTGGCGCTGGTGAAGGCGAGCGCGCAGACCCCGCGCAGGTCCACCTCGACACCCTCCACCGGCTGGACGGCGAGCAGGGGCGCGACAAAGGGCTCATGCCCCAGGGCGCGGACGCGGGCGGCGGTGGCCTCGGCGGCGGGCTGGGCCCGGGTGATCCAGATCTTGCGTGCGCTCATCGTCCTGACACGGTTGAGCCACGCTTGGCCACAACGCAACCCAGGAGGGTCGTCA
>NZ_JANPJP010000147.1:0-15497 GCF_031425575.1 Phenylobacterium sp. | reverse complement strand
CGCCCGGCCGGCCAGCATCAGGCCGGCGCGGACCGCCTGGGTCACGCTGGTCTTGCCCACCGACCCGGTGACCGCGCCGCGGCGCACCTGGGGCGCGCGAACTCGGGCGGCTTCTCCCAGTCTTTCCAGGGCCTTGAAGGTGTCTTCCACCAGGACGTGAGGGCCGTCCACCGCCTGGCTGACCAGGGACCCGGCGGCGCCCTTGGCGAGCGCAGGCGCCACGAACTCATGGCCGTCACGCACACCCGCGAGGGCCACGAACAGGTCGCCGGCCTCGATGGAGCGGGTGTCGATGGAGACGCCAAGGGCGGTGAAGTCGCTGACCACCGTGCCGCCCGTCGCCTGGGCGATCTCGTCTGCGGTCCAGAGGCTCATGGCTCGCCTCGCAGGGCTTGCTCGGTCTCGACCACGTCGTCGAAGTGATGCACGACCCCGGCGACGATCTGCCAGTCCTCGTGGCCCTTGCCGGCCACCACCAGCACGTCGCCGGCCTCGAGCAGCGCCACGGCGGCGCGGATCGCCGCGCGGCGGCCGCCGATGTCCTGCATGCCGGTCGTGCCCGCCGAGACCTCGGCGCGGATGGCCGCCGGGTCTTCGCTGCGCGGGTTGTCGTCGGTGACGATGGCGACGTCGGCGTGTTTCGCCGCGATGCCGCCCATCAGGGGACGTTTGGTGCGGTCACGGTCGCCTCCCGCCCCGAACACCACGATCAGCTTGCCTTCGACATGGGGGCGCAGGGCCTTCAGCACCGTCTCCAGCCCGTCGGGCGTATGGGCGTAGTCCACATAGGCGACGCCGCCCTTGGGGCCGGTCCCGATCAGCTGCAGCCGGCCCGGGGCGCCCTCCAGGGTCTCCAGGGCCTTCATGACGCCGGCGACCGGTTCCCCGGCCGCGATGCACAGGCCCGCCGCCACCAGGGCGTTGGAAGCCTGGTAGCCCCCCACCAGGGGCAGGTTGACCTCATAGGTCTGGCCGTGGGCCAGGATGGTCAGGCGCTGGCCTTCCGGGGTCGGGGTCCGGGACACCAGGGTCAGGCCCTGGCCCGTCTCCCCGACCGACACCACGCTCTGGCCGTTGGTGACGGCGGCGGCGGCGAAGGCGTCATAGGCCTCGGAGTCGGCGTTCAGCACGGCGGTCCCGCCGCGCGGCAGCAGGTCGGTGAACAGCCGCAGCTTGGCGTCGCGGTAGGCGTCCATGGTCAGGTGATAGTCGAGATGGTCCTGGGTCAGGTTCAGGAAGCCGGCGGCCTGGATCCGCGCGCCGTCCAGGCGGCGCTGGTCGACGCCGTGGGACGAGGCTTCCAGCGCCAGGTGGGTCACGCCCATCTCCACCAGCTTGCTCATCAGTTCGGCGACGTCGCCGGCGTCCGGCGTCGTCAGGCCAGGCGGCGTCAGCTGCGCCTCGAACCCGCCGGGGCCGGTGGCGTAGACCCCCAGGGTGCCCATGCTGGCGGCGCGATGGCCGCAGGCGTTGAAGATCTGGCGGCAGAAGGCGGCCACCGAGGTCTTGCCATTGGTGCCGGTCACCGCCACGACGGTGGCGGGTTGCACCTTCCAGAAGGCGGCGGCCGCGAGCGCATAGGCGCGGCGCGGATCGGGCGTCACCACGAAGGGGACCTCGGCGCCTGGCGCCTGGGCGGTGGCGATCACGGCGGCGGCGCCGGCGGCGACGGCGCTCGGCACGAAGGCCAGGCCATCGGCCTGGCTTCCCGGCAGGGCGGCGAACAGGAAGCCTGGCTTCACCTTGCGGCTGTCGGCGGTTACGCCCTCGATCAGCGGATCGATGGCCAGGTCTCGCGCCACCAGTTGGGAGAGACGCACGCCCATCAATGTTCGCTCTCGATGGGCACGACGGCGTTGTCTGGGGTCGCGGGCACCAGGTCGGCGCGGCGGGCGACGCCGAGGAACGGCGCGACGCGGTCGATCACCCGGCCGGCCGGCGGAGCGGCGGTCCAGCCGCCGGTGGCGAAGCCGAAGGTCTCGGCCGTGCCCTTGGGCTCGTCCATCAGGATCAGCACGAAATATCGGTCGGCCTCCAGCGGCCCGTCGGCCGGGAAGACGGCGGCGAAGGAGGAGACCAGGATGTTGTTGGAGTAGCGCCCGCCGACGATCTTGTTGGCCGAGCCGGTCTTGCCGCCCACCCGCAGGCCCGGCGCATTGGCCTTGCCGCCGGTGCCGCGCACGACGTTGACCCGCATCAGGTCCAGCAGGGCGCGAGAGGTCTCCTCGGAGACCGCCCGAGTTCCCTCGGGCCGCGCGCCGGGCTTCATCGGCTTGATGGTCAGGGGCACATAGGTGCCGCCGTTGAGGATCGCCCCCATGCCGGCGGCCACCGCCAGGGGGGAGACCGAGATCGCGTGGCCGAAGGAGGTGGAGGCGACGTCATTCTCGTTCCAGCGGCGCGGCACGATCGGCCTGGCGCTTTCGGAGAGCTCCACCGGCGTCGCCCGCGTCAGGCCGAAGGCCTTGAAATACTTCTGAACGGTGGGCGCGCCCGCCTGCAGGGCGAGCTTGGTGGTGCCGATGTTCGACGAGTGCACGAAGATGTCGGCCACCGACATGATCTTGTTCTCGGGGTGGTAGTCGTGGATCGTCTGGCCGCCGATCTTCACCGGCTGGCGGGCGTCGAAGGTCGAGGCCAGGGTCGCCGTGCCGGAGTCCAACCCCATGGCCACGGTGAAGACCTTGAAGGTCGAGCCCATCTCATAGACGGACGCGGCGGCGTGGTTGATCAGTTGCTCAGGCGTCGCCTTGCCCGCCGCGTTGGGGTCGAAGGTCGGGTAGGAGGCGATGCCGAGGATTTCGCCGGTGTGCACATTGGTGATGATGCCCACCGCATCCTTGGCCTGGTGCGCCACGGCGGTCTTGTAGAGCTCGTCCTCAAGGGCCGCCTGGACCCGCAGGTCGATGGAAAGCGCGGTGGCGCCGCGTTGCGCCGCGCCGCGCCGGATCTCGTCGTTGAGCGCCAGTTCCGCGCCGGAAAGCCCCTCCCCGCCGGTATCGGCGAAACCGATCAGGTGGGCGGCGGTGGACCCCAGCGGATAGACCCGGCGCTGCTCGGGTTCGAAGGTGACGCCCGGCAGGCCCAGCTGATGGATACGGTTGCGGACCTCGGGGGTCAGGCCGCCCATCAGGAAGCTGCGGCGTTCCCCGCGCAGGGCCCGCTCCAGCCGCGCGGGCGACAGGCCCGGCATCGCCAGACGCAGGGCGGCGCGGATCTCGTTGGCGTCCCAGATTTCACGCGGGTCCACATAGAGCCCGTAGTGCAGCAGGTCGGCGGCCAGCATGGCGCCGTTGCGATCGGTGAGGTCGGCGCGGGCCGCACCGACTGGGGCGGTCAGGCCGTTGCCCTGCCCCGCGCCCGAGAATAGCGCCATGCGAGTGGCGCCCACGCCCAGGGTCACGAAGCTCGCCGCGAACATGGCAGCCACGAAGAAGATGCGGATGCGGGTGTCGTCCTCGGCCTTTCCGGCCGCCCGGGCGCGCTCGAAGGCATGCTCCAGGCCCCAGAGACGCGCCTTCAGCCAGCCCCAGCCGGGCGCGGCGAAGTTGGGGTGGGCCAGGCTCAAGACTTCGGTTCCCGGCGGGCGATCTGCGCCAGGGCGTCGGGGGTGACCTCCCGGGTGGCTGCGATCGGAGCGAGGCCCAGATATCCGGTGGAGAGCTGCCCGATACGGTTGGGCTGCTCCAGGTGGCTGACCTCGGCCTTGAGCAGGCGGATGCGGTCGTGCTCGGCGGCGATCTGCCGCTCCACCAGGGCGATCTCGGTCCGCTCGCGGCCGGCGATGGTCTTGGCGAGATAGACCGACATCACCAGGGCGATCAGCAGCCCCAGGGCGACGACATCGACAAGGCGGAAGCCCCGGACGCGGCGATCGAGCAGGCTCATGCGGCCTCACTCCAGACCGGCGCCGACGTGCGGATCGCGGCGCGAAGCTTGGCCGAACGGGCGCGGGGATTTGCGGCGGTCTCGGCGTCGGAGGGCGCGTGGGCGCCCTTGAAGATCAGATCGAAGCTCGGCGGCGCGCCGACCTGAGCCGGCGGCAGGTGGCGCGAGCCGGCGGGCGTCTGTCCGGCGCGGGGCGTAAAGAAGGACTTCACGATCCGGTCTTCGAGGGAGTGGAAGGTCACCACCGCCAGCCGACCGCCGGGCTTCAGCACCCGCTCGGCGGAGGCGAGACCCGCCTCCAGTTCGGACAGCTCGTCGTTCACCGCGATGCGCAGGCCCTGAAATGTGCGGGTGGCGGGATGCACCTTGGCGCCGCGGCGTCCGCCCAGGACGCGCTCGACGAAGTCGGCGAACTCCAGGGTCCGCTCAAAGGGCTGCTCCTCGCGGCGCCGCGCGATGGCGCCGGCGATGCGGCGGGCCTTCTTCTCTTCGCCGTAGACCCAGAAGATCCGCGACAGTTCGGCAGGCTCGGCGGTGTTGATCAGCTCGGCGGCGGTCGGGCCCTGCGCGCCCATGCGCATGTCCAGCGGCCCATCACGCATGAAGGAAAAGCCGCGATCGGCCTCGTCCAGTTGCATGGAGGAGACGCCGAGGTCGAGCGCCACGCCGTCGACGGCGCCCTCCCCTAGGCGCTCGTCCATTTCCGAGAAGCAGGCCTCGATCAGCTGGAACCTGTCGCCCAGGCCCTCGGCGAACCGGCGGGCGGTGGGATCGCGGTCGAAGGCGATGACCTCCGCGCCGGTGGCCAGCAGCGCGCGCGAATAGCCGCCGGCCCCGAAGGTGCCGTCCACGATCTTCTGGCCGGGACCGGGCGCCAGGGCCTCGATCACCTCGGCCATCAGAACGGGGATGTGAGGGGCGCTCAAGCGCCGACCCCGGCGCGGGCGGTGCGCTGGGCGGCGCGCAGGGCGGCCAGGCCCTCACGGGCGACCTCGCGCTGGGCGGCGCGGTGGGCCTGGAACGCCTCGCGCTCCCAGATCTGGAACCGGTCGCCGAGCCCGACCACCACGACCCAGTCGCTCAGGCCGAACATGTCGCAGAGACCTTCCGGCAGGGTCACGCGGCCCGCGGGGTCGAAGCTCATCTTGGCCATGCCGCCAAGGATCGAGGTCTCCAGGGCCGAGCGCAGAGGGTCGCCAAAGTCCATCTCGTCGATGACGCTCAGGTAGCGGTCCAGCAGCGTCTTTCCCCCACCCTCGATGCAGTCGGCCTCGATGGAGGGAAAGCAGATGATTCCGTCGAAGGGACCAGAGGCGAGAGCGCGGAATTCCTGCGGCACAACGATGCGCCGCTTTGCGTCCAGCTGCTTCTCGAACGTCGAGACGAACATCCCGCCGCGCCCCAGTTGCCCCGGCCCCCGCTCGGACCGTCCTCGTTCCACCTGGCGCGACCGCAAATCACACGGCCGCAATCCTCAGCAGACAAGAACTGGGTTAACACGGGCTCAATTGGGCGACAATGCCTCTGAATGACTATTTAGCGTGGATTCAAAGATGTCGCACAGGATTATGGTTAACGCGCGTAAACACTCCACAGAACATACAGAGAACTGGTTAAATATAGCGACGGAACGTCGCATAGGTTGTGGATAGATAGAGTCACGCGCTGCAGGTGCGCCAGCCGCCTTGCTCAAGTTGTCACAACTACAAGGAATGATGGACCAGACGGCCTGTAAGCCGGGTTCTGTGCCGCCCGCGAACGGGCATTGGCGATCATTCCTCTGGACCGTCCATCGCTGGACGGTTCTCGCGACCTACCCGGGTGTCTCGGGCCTACGACAGCCCTACCGGCGAACCGGCGCGACACCCCTATTCGGTCTTGCTCCTGGCGGGGCTTGCCATGCCGTCCCCATTGCTGGGTCCGCGGTGCGCTCTTACCGCACCCTTTCACCCTTACCGGCGCCGAAACGCCGGCGGTCTGCTCTCTGTGGCGCTATCCCTAGGGTCACCCCCGGTGGGCGTTACCCACCGCCATGTCGTCGTGGAGCCCGGACTTTCCTCGCCTGCTTGCGCAGGCGCGACCGCCCAGCCATCTGGTCCGCGCGCTTGATGGGCCGGGACGCGAGCGCCGTCAATCGGCCAGGCGGCCGTAGACCAGTTGATCCCAATAGCGCCCCTTCCAGTGGGCGTGGTCGCGCAGGGCGCCTTCCAGGGAAAAACCGTGCCGCTCCAGGAGGGCGCATGAGCGCGCATTGCCGAGCGTCACCATGGCCTCGATGCGCCGCAGGGAGAGATCATGGAAGCCGAACGAGAGCACGTGCGGCAGGATCTGGCTCATCACGCCCCGGCCCCATTCCGCGCGGCGCAGGTCGTAGGCCACCTCCCCGCGGCGAGCCCGGTCGAAGATCAGGTTGTTGAAGCCCACCGTGCCGATCAGGTCGGGCGCGCCAGCCCGCCGGATCGTCCAGCGCACCCCACCGTCGCCGGCCGCCAGTTCCGTGCCCCAGTCGATGATCTCATGGGCCTCGGCGACAGTGGCGAGCGGGGATATGTCCATGTATTCCGCCACCAAAGGGTCACGGAACAACTCAAACAGCCCGTCGGCGTCGTCGCGTTGCAGGGGGGCCAGCGTGTATTCGCCGACTTCCAGGACGCAACTGGCGAGCTCCAGGCTCATCCCAGGTCCTGCATGCGCCGCCCGATGGGGTGATCGGCCAGCGCGGCTATGACCCCGGCCCGGTCGGCGGCGGTCTTGTTCTGCGACAGCTTGGTCACGCCCTCGAACCGCTCGACCGTCATGCGCGCGCCGACGATGCCGCGCAGCATGGTTTCGAACTTGCCGGGGCTCATCTTGTCCCGGGTCCAGGGTTTCTTCGGCAGCAGGCGCGCCTCCTCCAGGGCCGAGAGGTCGTCCAGCAGGGCGATCAGGTCGGCCTCGGCCAGGGCCGCGACCGGGCCCTCCACCTCGACGGAGACGTAGTTCCAGGTGGGCACGCTGTCGCGATTCTCGTACCAGTCGGGGCTGACATAGGCCTCGGTCGCCAGGCTCACGGCCACGGCGTGGAAGCCGCCCGCCAGGGCCGGAGCCAGGGCGTTGCCCCGCGACAGGTGGAAGTCGAGCACGAGGCCCTCCCCCATCCGCCGCGCGATCACCGGCGCATGGGCGACCACGGCCCGGTCCTCGACGGACGCGGCGATCGTCGCGAACGAGAACTGGGCGAGATGGGCCAGCAGGGCAGCCTCGTCGCTCACCCGGAAAGGCAAGGCGGGATGCATCAGGCCGCGCCCAGCCGCAGCAGGCCGATCAGCCGCGCGCGGGTCTCCCCGTCCGCAATCCCGTCCACCCTTTCCGGCCGCCAATGCCGCTGGAAGGCGGTGACCACGGCGGTGGTGTGGGCGTCGAAGGTTCCCGACGGCGCGCAATCATAGCCCAGCCGCGTGAACCCGGCCTGCAGGGCGAAGACCGCGGCGCCGGTCTCGCCTTCGCTTATCGGCTGCCCCGGCGCAGCGGCGGGTTCGGCCCACAGGCCGTGGCCGGCCTCCGCCAGCCGTTTCCAGGGGAAGAGCTCGCCAGGGTCCTGCTTGCGGTTGGGGGCGACGTCGGAATGGCCGACGATGGCGCCGTCCTCGATGGTCCAGCGGGTGCGGATCTCGGTCACCAGCTCGATCACCGCGGCGATCTGCGCCTCGGGGAACGGCCGGTAGCCGAACTCGTGGCCGGGATTGACGATCTCGACGCCCACCGAGCGGCCATTGATGTCGCGCTCGCCCTTCCAGGACGAGACGCCGGCGTGCCAGGCGCGCCGTTCCTCGGCCACCAGGGTGAAGACCCGCCCGTCCTCCTCCACCACATAGTGCGACGAGACCTTGGCCTCCGGGTCGCGCAGGCGGGCCAGGGCGGCCTCGCCGGTCTGCATGCCGGTATAGTGCAGGACGATCATGTCCGGCGGGGTCTTGCGGGCGTCGAAGTTCGGCGAAGGCGCGGGGATCGGAGTCATGCGCTCAAGGTTATTGCGAGCGATTGCGCAAGGCCACCAGCAATGCCACGGCCTGGCTGGGCCGCAGGGCGATGACCAAGACCCCGGCCAGGGCGACCGCCGTCCCGAAGGCCATGCGCAGATCGAAGACATCCTGGGTGAAGACCACCCCCATGGCGATGGTGGCCAGGGGCGTCATCAGGGTCAGGGGCGAGATGAGGTTGGCCTCATATTTCTGAATCAGGCTGTAATAGAGGGTGTGGGCCAGGACCGAGACCACCAGGCCCGAGAACAGGGCCGCGGCGACAAAGGGCCAGCCGGCGGCGACGCCCGCCTCGACCTGCCCGGGCTCCAGCCAGGCCGACAGGACGATCATGGGCACCAGGGAAGACAGCCCCACCCAGGCCTGCAGGCGCAGGGGTTTGACCCCTTCCATCTGTTTCATCATCACCGCCCCCAGCCCGCCCAGGAACGAGGCCGCGACGATGAACAGCAGGCCGGTGGAGATCTTGAACCCATGCGGATCCCACATCACCGCCAGCACGCCCGTCAGGGTCAGCAGCATGCCGACGACCCGACGGCCGGTCAGCCGCTCCCCCAGGATCAGGAAGGACAGCAGGGTGGTGATCGGCACCCCCACCTGGCTGACGATGGCCACGGCCGACGGGCTGGAGGTCTTCAGGCCGATGAACACCAGGGCGAAGGTGCCCGCCCCCATCAGAGTGCCCACTACCAGCATGCGCCAGCGCGGGCGCGGCATCGGCAACAGCCAGGGGCTGACGGCGACCAGCACGATGGCGAACCGCACGCCGGCATAGAACATCGGCGGCACACCCAGGTGGGTGACCACAAACTTCGAAACGATGTTGTTGGCCGCCCACACGACGCAGACAAAGGCGAGAAGGGCGAAGTCCCGGAGTGACATGGGCCGGGCTTAGAGCGGTTTCGTGACGCTGGGAACCGCTAGCTCCGCCGCCGGGTGAACCGCAGGGCGGTGAGCGTGTCGGAGACGCCGACCACCTTGCTGTCCGCCAGGCCGTGGGCCCTGGCCGCCGCCATCACTTCTACATCCTTCAGCGCGGCGGCCTTGCCCTTGCGCGAGACGATCCACAGCGCGCCCTTGTCGGCGAGAGCCGGGATCAGGGCGGGGATTCGATCCAGGTCCGCCAGACTGTCGGCGGCGTAGAACAGCAGATCCAGGTCTGCGAGATCGGTGACCGGCGCCGCATCGCGCGCGGCCAGTTCGCCCGCGAGCGCGTCGTCGGCCACATTCAGAACCGCCACCCTCATGCCGGGCTTCACCCCCAGCTTGTCCAGGCGGCTCCTGGGATTGAGGATGGCGTCGGCCCAGTTGGCGGCGGCCTTGTCGCCCAGCGTAAACCGCGAGCCGTCGGCCAGGACCAGGTCGCCGGCCTCGGCGCGGACGCCCCGCAGATCCTCCCCCTGAAACACCCGGCGCGCCGCGCCCCGGAACAGCAGCCGGGGCGCCTCGTATTGCAGACGTCCCGCATCCTCGCCGTCGGCGAACGTCGCGCGGACCTGAGCGTCCTTGCCCATGGCGTCCCTCCCCGTCCGAGCCAAGCTTGGCCAAGCGGACGGGAGGCTGCAAGCCTAGCTCTTGGACTTGGCGTCGCGGCTCTTGGGTTCGGGCGGCGGCCGGCCGTAGTTGCGTTTCGCCGGCGCGGACAGGTTGCCCAGGAAAGCAAAGGACAGCAGGGCGTGGTCCATCTTGGTAACGGTCATTTGGCGTCTCCTTGACCAGCTGGTCGAGCCAGAAAGAGACGCGAAGCGGCTTCCAGGGGTTTGCACCCTCCTAGTCGTCAGCGCGTCGGACGATAAGGGTCCGCCCGTCACCGCGAATTTGCAAGAAAAACATCTGTCTACGGACTATTTCAGCCTACAGATTATCGCGCAAGATATTGAAATTATTGAATTTCATGAAATCGTCCGCCACGAGATCGGGACAGCGTGTCGCAGATTAGACACACGGGAAAGGTCTCAGATTCAGCCTGAATCTCGGCTGGGGTGAATGATGTCAAATTCATTCGTACACGGCACGAATGACCGCGCGGCGGGACGCCCTCTCCCGCACGGGGAGAGGGCCCAGGTTCTAGGCCGCCTTGCCCAGGGACAGGATCTCGTAGCGGGCCAGATGGTGATCGGTGGAGCCGAAGGCCGCCTCGATCATGGTGGCGCGCTTGAAGTAGTGGCCGATGGCCATCTCGTCGGTCATGCCCATGCCGCCGTGGATCTGGATAGCGTTCTGGCCGACGAACTTGCAGGCCTTGCCGATCTGCACCTTGGCCGCCGAGGCGCCCTTGGCCCGCTCCAGGTCGCTGCCGGCCAGCATGATGTCGGCCATGTAGGTCATGGAGATCGACTGCTCGAGCTGGATGAACATGTCCACCATCCGGTGCTGCAGCACCTGGAAGCTGGAGATCGGCTGGCCGAACTGCTTGCGCTGGCGCGCGTACTCGACGGTGCCCTCGTGAAGCTGGCGCAGGACGCCGCAGGCCTCGGCGCAGGTGGCCGCAACGGCCTCGTCCATCACCTTTTCCACCAGCGGCAGGGCCTGGCCCTCGGGGCCGATCATGGCCTCCGCGCCCACGGCGACATTCTCGAAATAGACCTCCGAGGCGCGGAAGCCGTCGACGGTGGGATAGTCGCGCGTCGTCACGCCCTTGGCGTCCTTGGGCACGATGAACACCGAGACGCCCTGGGCCTCGCGCTGGCCGCCGGCGGTCCGCGCCGTCACGATCAGGTGGGTGGCGTAGGGCGCGCCGATGACGACGGCCTTGTGGCCGTTGAGCACATAGCCCGCGCCGTCCTTCTTGGCCGTGGTCTTCAGGTCGGTGACGGTGTAGCGGCCCTGGGGTTCGGCATAGGCGAAGGCGATGATGGCGTCGCCCGCGATGATCTTGCCGATCAGGTCGTCGGCGCCGGCCGGCTTGCCGTGCTTCAGGAAGCCGCCGCCGATCACCACGGTGGGCAGGTAGGGCTCGACCACCAGGGCCTTACCCAGTTCCTCCATGATGACCATGTTGTCCGTCGTGCCGCCGCCCAGGCCGCCCTGCTCTTCCGAGAAGGCGGCGCCCAGGATGCCAAGCTCATCGGCGAAGGCCTTCCAGACCTGCGGCCGCCAGCCCGGCTCGGCCTTCAGCGCCGCGCGCCGCTGATCGAAGCTGTAGTTGTCGGCTAGGTAGCTGGCGACCGTGTCGCGCAGCATCGACTGTTCTTCTGTGAAGCTGAAATCCAAGGTCGTTCCTCCTATAGCCCTCCCCCTTGCGGGGAAGGGTTGAGCCGCGGGCGTCCTACCTCGCGGCTGTCCGTGATCTGTCGCGGTCGCCCTAGAGCCCCAGCACCATCTTGGCGATGATGTTGCGCTGGATCTCGTTGGAGCCGCCGTAGATCGAGGTCTTGCGGCCGTTGAAGTAGTCGCCGGCGGTGTCGATCGAATGCAGCGGGCCGACGCCGGAGTTGTGGCCGCCCTCCCCCAGGAACGGCGCGCCGTAGTGGCCGGCGGCCTCCAGGGCCAGTTCCTGCAGACGCTGCTGGATCTCGGTGCCCTTGATCTTCAGGATCGAGCTCTCGGTCCCCGGGCCCTTGCCGCTGCTTTCGCCGGCCAGCGTGCGGAGTTCGGTGAACTCCAGCGCCGTCAGGTCGATCTCCAGCTCGGCCACCTTGCGCTTGAAGAAGGGGTCGGCCAGCAGGGCGCCGCCGGCGTCGGCCAACTCGGTCGACGCCATCTCGCGGACCCGCTCCAGGCCGCGCTTGGAGCGCGCCACCCCGGCGATGCCGGAGCGTTCGTGGGCCAGCAGCGCCTTGGCGCAGGTCCAGCCCTGGTTCTCGTGGAAGACGCGGTTCTCCACCGGCACCTTGACGTTGTCGAGGAAGACGTCGTTGACCTCGTGGCCGCCCTCCAGGGTGATGATCGGGCGCACGGTGACGCCCGGGCTCTTCATGTCGATCAGCAGGAAGCTGATGCCGGCCTGCGGCTTGGAGTCCGGATCGGTGCGCACCAGGAAGAAGCCCCAGTCAGCGTGTTGGCCGAGCGTCGTCCACGTCTTCTGGCCGTTGACGATGTAGTACTCCTTGCCGTCGTCCCCGGTCACGCGCTCGGCGCGGGTCTTCAGGGAGGCCAGGTCAGAGCCGGCGCCCGGCTCCGAATAGCCCTGGCACCACCAGATCTTGCCGTCCCGGATGTCGGGCAGGAACTTGGCCTTCTGCTCCTCGGTGCCGAAGGTGTAGATCACCGGGGCTAGCATCGCGACGCCGAAGGGCAGGATGCCCAGCGTATCGGCGCGGGCCTGCTCCTCGGACCAGATGTACTTCTGGGTGGGGGTCCATTCAGTCCCGCCCCACTCCTTGGGCCAGGACGGCGCGGCCCAGCCCTTCTTGGCCAGGATGCGGTGCCAGGAGAGGTAGTCCTCCTTGCCGAGCGTCTCGCCCCGGGCCTGCTTTTCGCGCAGCTCCTGGGGGTAACTTTGGGCGAGGAAGGCGCGGGCCTCTTCGCGGAAGGCGTTATCTTCGGGCGAGAAATCGAGGTTCATAACAAGGCTCCCTGGCGCTTCCGCTTACAGCGTATTGCGTGCGGCTGGACCATAGGCACACGCCTTCGCCTTGGGAAGATGACGTTAACGTCAGCGTAAACAAAAACGTGTTCTGTGAGGTCAATTCTTGGCGAGGTAGGCGTCCACCTGCGCCACCCTGGCGGCGATCTCGCCCGGCGCAAGGAACGACCCCGTGAAGCTGTTGCGAGCAAGCGTCGCCAATTCGTGGCGCGAGAGCCCCAGCGCCTCTGTCGTCGCGGTCCAGTTCTCGCCGATATAGCCGCCGAAATAGGCCGGGTCGTCGGAGTTGATGGTGGCCTTCAGGCCCAGGTCCAGCATCCGCTTAAGCGGGTGGTTCTTCAGGTCGTCCACCACGCAGAGCTTCAGGTTCGACAGGGGACAGACGGTCAGGGTCATGCCCTGCGCCACCAACCGCTTGACCAGCACCGGGTCCTCCAGGGACCGGTTGCCGTGGTCGATACGGTCCACTGCCAGGCCGTCCAGCGCCTCCCAGACATATTCCGGCGGCCCCTCTTCGCCGGCGTGGGCCGACAGCTTCAGGCCGCGTTCGCGCGAGGCCTTGAACACCTTGGCGAACTTGCTCGGCGGATGGCCCAGCTCCGAGGAATCCAGCCCTACGCCCACCATGCGGTCCAGATAGGGCTCGGCCTCCCGCAGGGTCTTGAAGGCGTCATCTTCGGAGAGGTGCCGCAGGTAGCTGAGGATCAGCTTGGAGGTGACCCCCAGTTCCCGCTGCGCCTGCGCCATGCCGGCCAGCAGGCCGTCGGCCGCCACGGCGAAGGGAATGCCCCGACCGGTATGGGTCTGGGGATCGAAGAAGATCTCGGCGTGCACCGTCCCGTCGGCCGCCGCCCGCCGGAAATAGGCCATGGCCAGGTCGCGGAAGTCCTCCTCGGTCTGCAGCACGCCCGCGCCCTGATAGTAGATATCCAGGAAGTCCTGCAGGTTGGAGAAGGCGTAGGCCGCGCGCACCGCCTCGACGGATTTGAACGGCAGGTCGACCCTGTTGCGCCTGGCGAACTCGAACATCTGCTCGGGCTCGAGGCTGCCCTCGATGTGCAGGTGGAGCTCGGCCTTCGGCAGGCCACGAATGAAGTCGGCGGTCGGGTGCATGATCGCAATCTCTCGGCCGCGGGGGGCGTCCGTCAAGGCAGCTTGAACTTCATCCTGATGACGATCTTGCCGTCCCGGATACGCCGGTCGCCGGGCTGGGGATGGAACCCCTTGGCGAGCTTCAGGGCGAAGGCGCCGACATTGGCCCCATGGGGAGTCTCCGACAGCACCACGCAGTCGCGCAAGCTCTGGCCCGCCGCCACCCGGCACTGGACGGTCGCCAGCCCCTGGCCGGCCATGACGCTGGTGGCGGCCGCGGCCGCGGCGATCCAGATCATCTGCGCGCTCTCCTGATTTCGGTCCTCATGAAGCGAACCTTCGCCACTTACCAGTCGTTCCCCACCTTGCGCCCGACGGCCCGGGCGCGCATCACACGGGCCCCATGCCGCGTATCATCACCTACAATGTCCACCGGTGCGTTGGCACTGACCGCCGCCTGGACGTGGGCCGCATCGCCGACGTCATCGCCAGCCTCGAGCCTGACATCGTGGCGCTGCAGGAACTGGATGTCGGGCGAATCCGCACCGGCAACGTCGACCAGGCTCACGAGATCGCCCAGCGCCTGAAGATGGCGGTCCACTTCCACCCCGCAATGAAGGTGGAGGAGGAACTCTATGGCGACGCCATCCTGACCGCCTATCCCGAGCACATGGTCCAGGTCGGCCCCCTCCCCGGCTATGGCCGAATCCCGCAGCTGGAGCCGCGGGGCGCCCTGTGGATCGCCGTGGAGATCGACGGCAAGACGGTGCAGATCATCAACACCCACCTTGGTTTGGTGCCCAGGGAGCAACAGATCCAGGCGGCCTGCCTGGCCGGGCCCGCCTGGCTTGGCCACCCCAAGTGCCAGGGCCCGACGATCCTGCTGGGCGACTTCAACGCCAGTCCGACCTCGGTGGTCTATCGCACCCTGATCGGCCGCCTGCAGGGGGCCCGCCACCTCGCGCCGCAGAAGAAGCCGACCTCCACCTTCCCCTCGGCCCTGCCGGTGGTCCGCATCGACCATGTGTTCGTCAGTGAGGAGATCCGGGTGACGGACCTCTCGGCGCCGTTCAGCCCCCTCACTCGGGCGGCCTCGGACCACCTGCCCCTGGTTATGGACTTCGAGGTTTCTTGACCGGGGCGCGCCAGTTGCGCGACTCAAACTTGCCGCCCTCGCCCAGAGCGCGGGCCTCAGCATAGAGGCGGTCGCGACGGCGGCCCGGACGCCACGAGTCGCTGACGTTCACCGGATCGCCCAAGTGATAGGCGGCCACGAACTCGCCGAAGGCGGTCATCCTCATCGCCAGGACCGGCGAGAGCCGCCCCTCGCGGTTGAGGGCGTCGATCCCGGCGATCAGGCTTCCACGTTCTTGCCGGGCCTTGGCCACCGCGTCCCCGGTATAGCCCAGGAAGTGCCCGATCGACCGATCCCGGAAGGCCGCGATGTTCAGTCGCGCCCGCTCGGTTGTCGCCTCGACGGCCAGCTCAAGCTCGGTGTCGAAACCGCCGGACCTGTTGTTGAGATTGGCCGAGCCGACGCGGGCCAGCTTGTCGTCGATGATGGTGCTCTTGGAGTGGACGATGATCTTCGTCCCCCCTGGCGTGATTGGATAGAAGGCCCGGAAGCGACCGAAGATGTCGGCTGACCGCAGCCGCCACAGCATGTTCGACCGGGCCCGGTCCATGGTGAGCTGGTCGAACCAGCTGGGACTCGCCCCCGTCGAGATCAGCACGATCTCCGGGCCGTTTGGCTCCGCCAGGCGGGTGGCCAGGGCCTCGGCGATCAGAGGTGAGGTGAAGTACTGGTTTTCCAGGTAGATGACGTCCTTGGCCGACAGGATCGAGGCGTGGGTGAGCCGCCGAATCTCTTCCACCTGGGGCTCATGGCGCCACGCCGGCATGGTTCGGGCGATACCGACCTCCATGTCCAAAAGATGGGCCGGGACGTGCGCCGGCCAGGGATCGCCCTC
>NZ_JANPJP010000146.1:0-7519 GCF_031425575.1 Phenylobacterium sp. | reverse complement strand
CCGGCCCCCTGTCCAATCTGGCTTCAGGTTACTGTACCCGAGCGTGTGTTTCTTGTGTTACGCGCACAAAATTATGGCCCTCCGCGCCGCCGCCACCCCACTACTGCCAACCCCCACCAACACGAACCACACGAACGAGGGATCAAACCCGAGCGCTGGAGGTGAATCGGGGTCCCGGCCTTCGCCGGGATGAGCGGTTGAAAGTTTGGTTTCCTGACCGGTGTGCACTTTGGGTCGTCACGCTCTAGGATTGGACCCTGTCCCGGAGTCCGATCCCATGAAGACCGTCGCCCTCACCTTTGCCGCCGCCCTGATGGCGACCACGGCCCAGGCGCAGACCTCCGGCCCCATCGATCCGGCCCGGCTGTCGGCGATCGTCAAGGTGATGGCGTCCGACGAATTCGAAGGCCGCTCGCCAGGCTCGCCGGGCGAGCAGAAGACGGTCGACTACCTGATCGGCCAGTTCCAGGCGCTGAAGCTGGAGCCGGCGGGGGACAAGGGCGGCTGGACCCAGGAGGTCCAGCTGCAGCGCTTGCAGGTCCAGCCCGGCGCCAAGCTGAGCGTCTCGGTGGACGGCAAGACCACGGTTCTCGAACAGGCCCAGCAGATCAATGTCGCCACCCTGCGGCCGGTCGATCATGTCGCCATCGCAAACGCCCCGCTGGTCTTCGTCGGCTATGGCGTCAGGGCGCCCGAGCGGGGCTGGGACGACTTCAAGGGCCACGACCTGACGGGCAAGGTCGCGGTCTTCCTGATCAACGACCCCGACTTCGAGGCCAAGGCCGGCGAGCCGGTGGCCGGCAAGTTCGGCGGCCAGGCGGCGGCCTATTACGCCCGCTGGACCTACAAGTACGAGGAGGCGGTGCGCCAGGGCGCCGTGGCCGCCCTGATCGTCCACGAGACGCCGGGCGCCGGCTACGGCTGGTCGACGGTGGCGGCTTCCAACGGCGAGAGCTTCGACATCGTCCGGCCCGATCCGGCCAGGGACAAGCTGCTGCTGCAGGGCTGGATCGCGCGCGACACCGCCCTGGACCTGTTCAAACAGGCGGGCCTGGATTTCGAGGCCCTGAAGACCAGCGCCCGCTCGCCGGACTTCAAACCCGTGCCGCTCACGGGCTCCGCCTTCTCGGCGGACTACGGCGTCACCCACAGCCAGGTCACCAGTCGCAATGTGATCGCCAAGCTGACCGGGGCCAGCAAGCCCGACCAGAGCGTGATGTTCTCCGCCCACTGGGACGCCTTCGGACTGGGCGCGCCGGTGAATGGCGACAAGGTGCGGCACGGGGCGGCGGACGACGCCATCGGGGTGGCCGGCGTGCTGGAGATCGCCCGCGCCCTGGCCGCGGGCCCGCGCCCCGCCCGCACCACCCTCTTCGCCGCCTGGACCGCCGAGGAGCGCGGCCTGCTGGGGTCGGAATACTACGCCACCCGTCCGCACACGCCGCTGGACCGGATGGCCGCCAACTTCACCCTGGATGTGCTGCAGACCGCGGGGCCCGCCAGGGACGTGGTGCTGGTGGGCTATGGCCAGAGCCAGCTCGACGACCGGTTGATCGCCGCGGCCAAGGCGCAGAACCGGACCGTGACGCCGGACGCCAAGCCCGAGCGCGGCCTGTTCTTCCGCGCCGACCATTTCAGCCTGGCCAAGCAAGGGGTGCCGGTGATGCTGCTGATGGGGCTCGGCGGCGGCGCCGACCTGGTGAAGGGCGGCCGGGCGGCGGGCGACAAGTGGGTCAGCGACTACACCGCCAACTGCTACCACCAGCCCTGCGACGCCTGGAGCCCCGACTGGGACCTGCGCGGCGCGGCCCAGGACGTCGAGCTGATCTATGTGATGGGCAAGGCCATCGCGTCGGACCCGAAGGACTGGCCCGACTGGAAGGACGGCTCGGAGTTCAAGGCGATCCGTGCGCGCACGGCGGGGGTGAGGCGGTAGCCGCCGCCCGTCGTCACGGTATCGGCGACGATCCGGGTGGGCTCTGCGAGCGACGCCGATGGCCCCCCGAGGCCCCTTGGCGAACCAAGGATGGACCTCTAGCGTACAGGACATGAGCCTGAGCCTCTGGATACTGGCCGTGCCCGGAGCAGCCGCAGCGTTCTACTTCGTGGAAGGCTGGGCATCTGGGTGGCCGCGCCTTGTCCGGACCTATCCGGCCGGTAATGAACAGGTCGTCCGACGAAGCGCCTTCGAATCCGGTGAACTCGGCGTGGCTTGGCAGTTCCATGGAACTTTGACGCTCGGCGCCTGCGAGCGGGGTTTGAAGGTGTCAACTTGGCTTCGGCGCCCCTTTGTTGTGCCGTGGGAAGACATCCGGCTCGAGCAGACTGGAGGTCTCATTAGCCGCAAGGCGCAGTTGGTCTTCGGCGCCCCCGAGGTTGGCAGACTGCGGATCGCGAGCCAGACCTGGGACACGCTCAAGGTGGCTAGCGCCAGTGCGTCCAACAGGGCGGACGTCACCTAACCAACCCTTCGTGACCTCCGGTAGGTCTGCTCTAGGGCAAGGTGTCCCAACGTCCACTGGTCAGAGCCGCCACGGCAACCGCAACGCTCGGTCGGCGTTATGGTCAAGCTCGCGCCTGGCCTTCGCCGGGTGGGGCGTCAGGATATCTCCCATGGCTGTTCGTCGCGCCGGTTTGCTCCTCACCGCCCCCTCCGTACCCCTGTTCGCCATCGCGGTGGTGCTGGCTGTTCTGTCCATGCTGGTCCAGTACGGCGGCGTCGACATCCCGTTGATCCGCGAGCACGTGTTC
Source organism: Phenylobacterium sp. (assembly GCF_031425575.1). Taxonomy (GTDB): domain Bacteria; phylum Pseudomonadota; class Alphaproteobacteria; order Caulobacterales; family Caulobacteraceae; genus Phenylobacterium. Next base: position 4,768 of record NZ_JANPJP010000146.1, on the reverse strand, counting down.
ACCACCCTCGCCGTGGCCTTCGCGATCCTGACCGCCGGCGTCCTGCTGCGCGGAGCCTGACGGCGCGAGGCTGCCCGTCCTGGCGTTCAAGGCTATCCGGGCGCGCACGGCGGCGTCGCGCAAGTCGCAACCGACTTGTGTGGCGGAGCTTTCCAAAGCTTAATCCGGCCTGTCGTTGCGCCATATCAACGACGGGGCCACATAGGCCGATAGTCAGGCCTGATCTGATGCTGCTCTTGGGGAGCCACACACCTTGTCCACCCTTCGCAATCGTCTCGCGCGCGTCGCCCTGCTGGTGCTCGCGCCTGTCCTGATCGCCGGCTGCGGGATCAACAACATCCCCACCAAGGAAGAGCGCGCCAAGGCCCAGTGGGCCGAGGTGCAGAACCAGTATCAGCGCCGCGCCGACCTGATTCCCAACCTAGTGGAGACCGTGAAGGGCTACGCGGCCCAGGAGAAAAGCGTCCTGACCGCCGTGACCGAGGCCCGCGCCTCGGCCACCCAGGTCAAGGTCGACGCATCGACCCTGACCGACCCGGCCCAGTTCGCCCAGTACGCCGCCGCCCAGGACAAGCTGTCGGGCGTGCTCGGCCGGCTGATGATGATCCAGGAGAACTACCCGGACCTGAAGTCCAACCAGAACTTCCTGGCCCTGCAAAGCCAGCTTGAGGGCACGGAAAACCGGATCAGCGTGTCGCGCCGCGACTACAACGAAGCGGTCCGGGACTACAATCTGGAGTTCCGCAAGTTCCCCAACAGCTTCTGGGCCTCCACCGTGCATAGCGGCTCCAAGCCGATGGTGATGTTCCAGGCCAATGCGGCGGCCCAGGCCGCGCCCAGCGTCAGCTTCTCGCCCACGACGCCGCCGGCCACGTCCACCCTCCCGGCCGCGCCGGCCCAATGACCCAGCGCAAGGGACTGCGGGGCCTGCTGGGCCTCGCGGTCCTCGGCCTCGTCCTGAGCGCGGGCGCAGCCCTGGCCGCCCCCAAGTTCCCGCCGCTCACCGGGCGGGTGGTGGACAATGCCGGCCTGCTGTCGCCGGCGGCCGAACAGAAGCTCACCGCCGAGCTCGTAGACCTTGAGACCAAGACCGGACGTCAGATGGTGGTGGCGACCCTGCCCGACCTCGGCGGCTACGAGATCGAGGACTACGGCTACCAGCTCGGCCGGGCCTGGGGGATCGGCGACAAGACCCGCAACGACGGGGTCCTGCTGCTGGTGGCGCCCAATGACAAGAAGGTGCGCATCGAGGTCGGCTACGGCCTCGAGGGCATACTGACCGACGCGCTCTCCAGCGTGATCATCCAGACCAGGATCCTGCCGGCCTTCCGGGACGGCAAGATGGAGGCGGGCGTGATCGCGGGAACTGAGGCGGTGATCGGCCAGCTCTCCCTGCCCGACGATCAGGCCAAGGCTATCGCCACGGCGACGCCGGAGCCGGAACCCGAGTCGGAAAACAGCCTGCCCGGCGTGATCATCTTCATCGTGGTGATCATCTTCTGGGTGCTCAGCGGCATCCTGCGAGGCGGACGCGGCCGCCGTGGGCGCCGCGGCGGCGGCGGCCTCTGGTGGCTGCTGCCCATGCTGCTCTCCAGCAGCAGCCGCGGCGGCGGAAGCAGCTGGGGCGGCGGCGGCGGTGGCGGCTTCAGCGGCGGCGGCGGATCGTTCGGCGGCGGCGGATCTTCAGGAGGATGGTGATGCTGTCAGACGCTGACCGCGCGCGGGTCGAGGCCGCGGTCGCCCGGGGCGAGCTGCGGACCCGCGGCGAGATCTACACTGTGGTGGCCCGGGAATCCTCCGACTACCGGGAGGTGCCGGTGGCTTGGGCGGCGATCGCGGCCCTGGCCGTGCCCGCCCTGCTGCTGGCCGGCGGCGTCCAGGTGAGCGCTCCGGAGATTCTCACCGGTGAGTGGAGCGCCGCCCAGATCGGGGCGGTGGCCGAACAGTCGGTGCGCAGCGCCCTGACCTGGGCCTTGCTGATGCAGGGGGTGCTGTTCGCGGCCGTCGCCCTGCTGGTGGGGATCATTCCCCCCCTGCGCCGGCTACTGACGCCCAAGGGGCTGAAGCGGGAGCGCGTCCTGCGCCGGGCCCAGGAGCAGTTCCTGGCCAAGAATCTGGCGGCGACCCGCGAACGCACCGGGGTGCTGATCTATGTCTCCGCCAAGGAGCGCATGGCCGAGCTGATCGCCGACGAGGGCGTGGCCTCCAAGGTCGATCCCAAGGTCTGGGACGAGGCCATGGCGGCGCTGATTTCGGGCATCAAGCGCAAGCAGCCGGCCGAGGGCTTCGAGGCGGCGATCGGCCTCTGCGCCGACATCCTGGCGCAGCATTTCCCCGCCAATGCGACGGACAACCCCAATGAGCTGCCCGATAGCGTGGTGGTGTTGCCCTAGGTCCACCGCCGCTCACCCCGGCGAAGGCCGGGGCCCAGATTCATTCCGGATGCCGAAAGTTATTCGCCCATCCGTTCGTGTGGTTCGTGTGGTTCGTGGTCCCAATTCTTGAGACCGCGCGACGGCATAGGCCGTTCAGATTGTCCACGAACCACACGAACCACACGAACAAGGGTTCCTCATCAAAGGACCGAGATGAATCTGGGTCCCGGCCTTCGCCGGGATGAGCGGTAAGTGCGTGCTTTGACCCCAACAGATTCTCGGCGAGGTTGGCGCCCATGCTGACCTTGCTCGCCTTCGCCATGGTGGCGACCTTCATGACCTTGATCATGACAGGTCGCGTCTCGGCCCTGGTGGCCCTGATCCTCACGCCGGTCGTCTTCGGCCTTCTGGCCGGGCATGGGGCCGACCTGGGGCCTATGATGCTCGACGGCGTGAAGGCTCTGGCGCCCACCGGCGTGATGCTGGCCTTCGCCATCCTGTACTTCGGCCTGATGACCGATGCGGGCCTGTTTGATCCCCTGGTGGCCGCGATCGTCCGCGCCGTTGGCGGGGACCCCGTGCGGATCGTCGTGGGGTCGGCGGTGCTGGCCCTGGTGGTCTCCATGGACGGGGACGGGTCCACCACCTACCTGATTTGCTGCGCGGCGATGCTGCCGCTGTATCGCCGCATGGGGCTCAATCCGCTGATCCTGGCCTGCCTGCTGATGCTAGCCTGCGGGGTCACCAACATCACCCCCTGGGGCGGGCCGACGGCGCGGGCGGCCAGCGCCCTGCAGCTGGACGCCGCCGATATCTTCGTTCCGATGATCCCCAGCATGCTGGGGGGGATGGCCTTCATCCTGCTGGTCGCCTTGATCCTTGGCCGGAGCGAGCGCAAGCGGCTGGGCGCCCTGTCTTCCACCGGCCAGCTGCGCGAGCCCGACGATGAGGCGCTGGTCCGCGACCTGGTGGACGACAACGACCGCACCGAGCGGCCGAGGCTGATCCTGGTCAACCTGGCCCTGACGCTTGGGCTGCTGGCGGCCCTGATCCTGGGGGTCCTGCCGCTGCCGGTGCTGTTCATGATCGCCACGGCCATCGCCCTGGTGGTGAACTACCCCTCGCTGCCCGCCCAGAAGGCGCGGATCGCCGCCCATGCCCCCAACATCCTGCCGGTGATCGCCTTGATCTTCGCGGCGGGCATCTTCACAGGCATCCTCAACGGCACCGGGATGACGCAGGCGATGGCGGGCAGCGTCACCGGCCTGATCCCGCCGGTGCTGGGGCCTTACCTGGCGCCGATCACAGGCCTGCTGTCCATGCCCTTCACCTTCTTCATCTCCAACGACGCCTTCTATTTCGGCATCCTGCCGATCCTGACGGAGGCCGCGGGGACCTATGGGATCAGCCCGGTGGAGATGGCCCGGGCCTCGCTCACCGGCCAGGCGGTGCACCTGCTCTCGCCCCTGGTGCCGTCCACCTACCTGCTGGTGGGTCTAGTCCGCGTGGAGCTGGCCCAGCACCAGAGGTTCACCCTGGCCTGGGCCGTGGCCCTGTCCCTGGTGCTGCTGACCGCAGGAATCCTCACCGGGATCATTCCCCTGACTGGCTAAGGCGTCGCGTCGCGGTTAGGCTTGGCCCAACAAGATATTTCGGAGGGACGGCGCATGGCCTTCAAGATCAACGTCAACGGCAAGAGCCAGAGCGTGGACGTCGAGGAGGGCACGCCCCTGCTCTGGGCGCTGCGCGACGGGCTGGGGATCCTGGGGCCGAAGTTCGGTTGCGGCGTCGGCCAGTGCGGCGCCTGCACCGTCCATGTGGACGGCCAGCCCGTGCGCTCCTGCTCCCTGCCCATCGAGGCGGTGGGCGCGGGCAAGGTTGTGACGATCGAAGGGATCGGCGCCACCGCCGTCGGCAAGAAGGTGCAGGCCGCCTGGACCGAGCTGGACGTTGCCCAGTGCGGCTACTGCCAGCCCGGCCAGATCATGTCGGCCACCGCCCTGCTGAACGCCACGCCCAAGCCGGCCGACGCCGATATCGATGCGGCGATGAGCGGCAACATCTGCCGCTGCGCCACCTATGTCCGCATCCGCGCGGCGATCAAACAGGCCTCCGGCCAGAAGGTGGAGGCTTAAGATGGCCGACGGTTTCACCGAGGGCGCCTCGCGCCGCGACCTACTCAAGACCGGCGCCCTGGCCGGCGGGCTGATGCTGTCCTTCAGCGTGGCCGGCAAGACTGACGCCGCGCCGGCCGCTGAGGCCAAGCTCAACGCCTATGTCAGCCTGACGCCTGACAACAAGGTCACCATCGTCTCCAAGAACCCGGAGATCGGCCAGGGCATCAAGACCTCCCTGCCGATGATCATCGCCGAGGAGTTCGACGTCGACTGGGC
>NZ_JANPJP010000145.1:0-1766 GCF_031425575.1 Phenylobacterium sp. | reverse complement strand
AGCCTGTCGGCGGCCATGAAGATGGCCCGGGCCGGCCTGCGCGATAACAACAAGCCGATCGGCTGCTACCTGTTCTCCGGCCCCACCGGCACCGGCAAGACGGAGACGGCCCGCCAGCTGGCCTCGACGCTGGGCATCGAGCTGCTGCGCTTCGACATGTCGGAATACATGGAACGCCACACCGTCAGCCGGCTGATCGGGGCTCCCCCCGGCTATGTCGGCTACGATCAGGGCGGCCAGCTGACCGACGCTGTCGACCAGCATCCGCATGCCGTGGTCCTGCTCGACGAAATCGAGAAGGCGCACCAGGACGTCTACAACATCCTGCTGCAGGTGATGGATAACGGCACCCTGACCGACTCGAACGGCAAGAAGGTCGATTTCCGCAACGTGGTCCTGATCATGACCACCAACGCGGGCGCCTCCGACGCCCAGAAGAACACCATCGGCTTTGGCCGAGGGCGTAACGATGGCGAGCAGGAAGAGGCGCTGAAACGCCTGTTCACGCCGGAGTTCCGCAACCGTCTGGACGCCGTGGTGGCCTTCAAGCCGCTGACCCAGGACATCATCCGCCAAGTGGTCCAGAAGTTCGTTCTGCAGCTGGAAGCCCAGCTCGCCGACCGCAACATCACCATCGAAACCACCGACGAGGCGGCCGATTGGCTGGCCAAGAACGGCTTCGACGAACTCTATGGGGCGCGGCCGCTGGCCCGGGTCATCCAGGAGCACATCAAGAAGCCGCTGGCCGACGACATCCTGTTCGGCAAGCTGTCCAAGGGCGGCCACGTCAAGGTGGTGCTCAAGGACGGCAAGATCGCCTTCGAGTTCGAGATCGACACGCCCAAGGCTCGCGAGCCCGGGGCGCCGGAGATCGAGGAACCGGCCCTGGCCGAATAAGGCCCGCGATCCTCCCTCCCCTTCATGGGGAGGGACAGACCGCGAAGCGGTCAGGGTGGGGTAAGAGAATGACAGGGCGCCAGTCTTCCGGGATTGGCGCCTTTTTTCTGACTTCCCCACCCGTCGCGCTGCGCGCGCCACCCTCCCCATAAAGGGGAGGGAAACGCCAGGGCTTGCTTCCGGGCCCGGCGCGACCCAAGTGAGTGATCGGGGTTCAGTCGAGGGGTAAATCCATGAAACGCAGCGTTGTCGTCACCGGCGTCTCCACCGGCATCGGCCATGGCGCCGTCCAGGTGCTGGCGGCCAACGGCTTCCATGTCTTCGGCAGCGTCCGCAAACAGGCCGACGCCGACCGCCTGAAACAGGAATTCGGCGACGCCTTCACGCCGCTGATCTTCGATGTGACCGACGCGGCGGGCGCCCGGGTGGCGGCCGAGACGGTGCGCAAGGCGCTGAACGGCCAGACCCTGGCGGGCCTGGTCAACAACGCCGGCATCGCGGTGGCCGGCCCCCTGCTCCATCTCCCGATCGACGATTTCCGCCAGCAGATGGAGGTCAATGTCACCGGCGTGGTCATCGCCACCCAGGCCTTCGCCCCCCTGCTCGGCGCTGAGCCGGGCCTGACCGGGCCCAAGGGCAGGATCGTCAACATCAGCTCGGTCGGCGGCCGCAACGCCTCACCGTTCATGGGTCCCTACAGCGCCTCCAAATTCGCCCTCGAGGGCCTTTCGGAGAGCTTGCGGCGGGAGCTTCTGATCCACGGCATCGATGTGATCATCGTGGCCCCGGGCGCTGTGGCGACTCCGATCTGGGCCAAGGCCGACGAGGTCGATACTGGCCCCTACGCCGCGACCGTGTTCGGGCCGGCG
>NZ_JANPJP010000144.1:0-4975 GCF_031425575.1 Phenylobacterium sp. | reverse complement strand
TCCGATGAGCGCCTCGTCGGGCTGGGCCGAGGCCTTCCTGGAGATGATGACCGTCGAGCGGGCGGCGGCCAAGAACACCATCACCGCCTATGGCAAGGACCTGGCCGACGCCTCCGGCTACCTCGCCGGCCGAGGCCGGGACCTGGGCGACGCCAGCGCCGAGGATGTCGAGGCCTATTTCGCGGCCCTGGGCGCGCGCGGCCTGTCGCCGGCCACGGCGTCTCGCCGCCGCGCCGCCGTGCGTCAGTTCTACCGGTTCGTGCTGGGCGAGGGCTGGCGCGCCGATGATCCCTCCCGCCGGGTGGACGCCCCCAAGCGCGGCCGCCCCTTGCCCAAGGTGCTGAGCCGCGAGGAGGTGAACGCCATCATCGCCGCCGCCTCGGCCAAGGACGGCGCCCAGGGGCTACGGATCGGCTGCGTGGTGGAGCTGATCTACGCCTCGGGCCTGCGAATCTCCGAGCTGACGGCCCTGCCGCTGGCGGCGCTGGCGCGCGATCCGGCCTATCTGATGGTCACCGGCAAGGGCGGCAAGGATCGCCTCGCGCCGCTGAACAACGCCGCGCGGACAGCGGTGAAGGCCTATCTGGAGGTCCGCAAGAGCTTCCTGCCCAAGGGCGATCTGGCCAATCCGTGGCTGTTCCCGTCGCGCGGCAAGGCCGGCCGAATGACTCCTCGCCGGTTCGCCCAACTGCTGGACGAGGCCGCCGCCGACGCCGGGATCGATCCCACCCGCGTCAGCCCCCACGTGCTGCGTCACGCCTTCGCCACCCATCTGCTAGAGGGCGGCGCCGACCTGCGGGTGGTGCAGAAACTGCTGGGCCACGCCGACATCGCCACCACCCAGATCTACACGCACGTGGCGGGCGACCGCCTAGCCCAGGTGGTCGCCAGCAAGCACCCGCTGTCACGCAAGAGCTGAGCGGGAACGAGAAAAGCCGCCCGCGTGAGCGGACGGCTTCCTCAGGACCTCAGATCAGGCTGGGGGTCAGCCGGTGATCCGATAGCGGCCCTGGCGGTCGGGGCAGACGCGGACGTAGCGCACGTCATTGCCGTAGTCGTCCACCGGCGCGGTGGCCAGGCGGCAGCGGTTACGGTTGTAGTAGGTGTAGTCATACTGGCCGTTACGCTGGCCGCGCGCATAACGGCTCTCGCGGTACGGCACGGTCTCGGCGTAGCTGTAGTAGTAGCCGGCGCTGTCACACTTGGCCTGGGCCGACTGCCTGGCGATCTGCGAGCCGGCGAAGCCGCCGACCACGGCGCCCAGCACCGCGCCCTCGGTCCGCGCATTGCGGGCCGCCACGTTCGAGCCGATCGCCGCGCCGGCGAGGGCGCCGATCAGCCCGCCGGCCACCTGGCTGTTGTTGTTGGAGGAGCGGCAGGGGTCGGCATAGGACGAGCCCGAATAGGTCGTGTCGCGGCCGTAGCGGTTGGCGTCGTACCGGTCCGAATCCCAGGTCGGGGCCGCGCCGTAGCTGCGGGCATAGGCGCCATAGCCGTAGCGAGCGTCGTAGCGGGCGCGATCGCGCTCGTAGCGGTCGCGTCGGGCGTCATAGTCGGCGCGGGCGCGTTCGTAGTCGGCCAGCTTCGCCTGATAGTCGGCCTGCTCCTGCTCGTAGCTGCGCATGTCGCGCTGGTACTGCTGGGTCGGCTGATACTGGGCGAAGGCGGGGGCGGCCGTGGCCAGCATCGCCGTCGCCACCAAAGCGGTCTTAAGCGTCTTCATGGTGAGTTCTCCTGGAACGAACGACGGACCGCTCCCGTCCGGGCGGTCTCGTGAACAATGGGGTCCTTGCGACCTCGGAGTACCAAACGTGGAGCTTGGGTCGGGGTTGCACGAACATTGTTCGATTGCGCTCAGCTCTTGCGCGCGCCGCCTTTCAGCAACGCGATCAGGGCCTTGGCCAGGGCGTCGGTGGACTTCAGCTTGTCCTTCAAGCTCAAGGCGATCACCGGTCCCACATCGGTCTTGTTGACGTCGACGATGTAGATGCGGCCGGTGGGCTGGTCGCGCAGTATGTCCAGTCCGCCCCAGTCCAGGCCCATGCGCGCGGCGAAGGCCGCGATCAAAGTCAGCTCCTCAGCGCTGTAGATCTCGGCGGGCTCGGCGCGGGTGACCGAGAGATTATGGATGGAGAAACGGTTGTCCGCCGGCTTGCGCTTGACCCAGACGACGGCGGGCTTGCCGCCGACGCAGGGGGTTCGCAGGTCGTGGATGAAGGGCCCGACGGCGGTGTCCACCAGGCGTTGGTAGGTCTTGCCGGGCAGGCGGGGATGCGGGCAGGCGATGATGCGTCCGTCATGCACGCCGTTCAGTTCACCCTTCTCCACCGCGTCCCCGACGAAGGTTTCCGGGTCGATGGACAGGGGATAGCCGAACACCTCCTCGAACACGGCGGCGACGTGGCTCTTTGAGACGTCCAGACAGGTGAAGTTGAAGGCCCGCTCGTGGGTGGGCAGGGCGCGTTGGCCCCAGGTGGCGTCCTCGAAACAGAAGCAGGCGTCGGCTTCCTCCGGGGTCTTGGCCATGCGGCAGCCGCTCCAGGCCATGGCGGCCCAGATCAGATACCAGGGCCGCGGCCTGTCCGGCGTGAACCAGATGGCCGGCCCCGGCGCCCGTGTGGCCGCCAAAGCCCAGGATCTGGCCCGGACAATGACGTGATAGCCGAACCAGATGAGGCATTCGCCGATCAGGGTGGCGTCGAGGTGAATCTGCGTCCCGGTCTTGTGCACCGTGAGGCCGCCATCATGAAACTCGAAGTCGCTGAACCAGCCACCCCGCGGCGACAAGCCAGGCAGAAAGCCGTCCGGCGCTGGGGTTTGGAGTTCGCTCATGGGAGCCTCAAAACCTGAAGGAGACCGGGCGATCCCAGAGTGAACCCGCGTGCCGGCATGCTCAAGCTGCTCGAGCGGCTCCAGGCTTCTCCAGCACGGCGCCCACCGCCGCGATGCGGTCGACGCGCCGATAGGCCGGGTGGATCAGTGTGGATCCGAAGACGTCAGGGTCGATTTCGCGGTAGCGCAGCTTGGCGCCTATTGCGGCGACGATGGCTGCCAGCTCCGCCTTCAGCCGGTCGCGCCCGTCGACGACGGCGCTGCCGGTGTAGAGCAGCAGTCGCCCCCCCGGCGGCAGTCGGTCCATGGCGGCCTTGGCCCAGTCCAGTGACAGGCGAGCGCCGAGCAGGTCTCCGCCGTCGCGATAGGTGCGGCGCCCCGAGCCCTGGATGTAGGGCGGATTGGCGATGGCCACATCAATGGCCCCGGTGACCTTGGAAAGCCCGTCACTCTCTAGGACCTCCACGCTGACCACGGCGGCGGCGGCATTGATTCTCGCCAGTCGCAGGGCGGCAGGATTGATGTCGGACAACACAACGGCGGCCTGGGGACAGACCCGCGCCGCCACGACACCACCAACCCCCGAGCCCGCGCCCATATCGACGATTCGGTTGGCTTGTCCCAATTCCTGGCGGATGAAGTCGGCGTAGCGGTAGCTGTCAGGCCCGAAGAACACCGCGTCCCTCGCCTTGGGCGGATAGGCTGAGTGCAGGAAGAGGTCTTCACCGAGGCTGGAGACGCGCAGGGCGCTGGAGAGACGCCGGCCGCGCTCGACCAGGATCCCGGCCTCGCGCATCAGGGCGAGGATTTCCACCTCCAGGTCGCCGTCTCGGAAGGGCCGGCTCCAGCCGAAGATGTCCCGCAGGGTGTGCCGTGTTCCCTGGAACAGCCGCCAGGAGACCAGGCGGTGGGTGTCGTTGGTGACGGTGACGAACTGGTAGTCCCGGGCCTTCAACGCCGCCAACAGGGCGACCAGGGCTTCGTCCTCGCCGGTCACGAACGGTGCGCCTGGGCAAGCGCTTCCTTGCGCAGCGCGCGCATGGAGGCCGGCATGCCCTTGGCCACGGCGCCGCGCACCATGCTCGCGGGAACGGGCGCATCGACAGCCACGTGCAATTCATAGGTCACGTGAGTCCCGCCGGGTATTGCTGTCAGCCGCCATTCGCCGTCGGAGCGCTTCCAGTCCCCGCCGGTGCGGCGAAACGCCAGGCGCCGCGGCGCCTCCAGGGTGGTGCGGAACACGTTTCGCATCACCGGCTTGAAGGCGTTGCCTTCCAGGCGGTGCTCGCGCACGTCCCAATTGCCGGCGGGATCGCGCTCCAAAGTCTTGCAACTGAGCAGCTTGGGCATGTAGCGCGGGGCGTTGGCGCAGTCGCTCAACACCTTCCAGACTACGGCGGGCGGCGCGGCGACGTCCATGGCCGCGCGGATCACGCCCGCCGATCCGCCCTCCGCCCGCGCCGAAACGATGGGGGCGGCTTCGAAACTCCCGGCGGCGAAGGAAGGGCCCGCGATCGCGGCAAGGGCGAGGACAAGGATAGGCTTCATGCTCGGTGAGGTCCCGACGGACGATTTCGTTCCCGACAGATAGCTACGCCACAGAACTGGCGCGACGCCACGTACTTGTTAGGCTGCGGGTTCCCGCCTAGTTTCCGGCGCTTCCGCTAACGGAAGGAAGAGTCCCCGCATGGTCGCGCACTATCTCGAGTTCGAGCGTCCCATCGCCGACCTCGAAGCCAAGATCGAGGAGCTCTCCAAGCTGTCGGAGACCACCGGGTCCGGGGCGATGGACGGTGAGATCGAGGTGCTGCGGACCCGCGCCCAGACCCTGCGTCGCGAGGCCTATTCCAAGCTTGACGCCTGGCAGAAGACCCTGGTGGCTCGCCATCCGGACCGCCCCCATTTCGTGGACTACTGCGCCGGGCTGATCGAGGAGTTCGTGGAGCTGCGCGGCGACCGCAAGTTCGCCGACGACCAGGCGGTGATGGGCGGCCTGGGCCGGTTCCGCGGCATGGCCGTCGTGGTGATCGGCCACGAGAAGGGCCGCGACACGGTCACCCGGGTGAAGCACAACTTCGGCTACGGCCGGCCCGAGTTCCGCCCGCCCCTGGCCCGACTCGAACTCCGCGCCGCCCTCACCCAG
>NZ_JANPJP010000143.1:0-11531 GCF_031425575.1 Phenylobacterium sp. | reverse complement strand
GCTTCGAACTATAAGAGAGCGGTCGGTTCCCCGGGGGCCGGCCGTTTTTCGTTGGCGAGAGCCCCAATGTCCGCCTTCCAGACCGCCCTTGAAGCCGGCGACCTCGCGGGAATCCGCGCCTGTCCCAAGGCCGATCTGCATCTGCACGCCATCGGCAGCGGCAACCGCGCCTTCCTGCGCGAGCGGACCGGGCGCGACATCGCCCCCGTTGATCGCGTGCTGGTTTCCATGGACGACATGCACGCCTGGACCGGCGAGCATCTGGCCGCGCTGTTCCAGGGTGCGGAGGGCAGGGCGTTGGCCTTCGAGGCGACCTTCGTCCAGGCGGCGCGGGACGGCGTCGCCCGCGTCGAGGTGGGCGCCGACGTCTGGGAGATCACCCATCACGACAACCAGGCCCAGCCGGCCTGGGAGATGCTGCTGGCCGCGCACGCCGCCGGTGCGCCGGACGTGGAGTGGATCCCGCAGATGGCCTTTTCGCGCCATTGCCCGTTTCGGGCGTTAGAGTTCTGGATGACACCGATGCTGGACTTGGGGGTCTTCCGCACCCTGGATCTTTCGGGCGACGAGTTCGCCCAGCCCATCGAGGTCTTCGCCCCCCTCTACCGCCGCGCCAAGGCCGCCGGCCTCAAGCTCAAGGCCCATGTGGGGGAGTGGGGGACCGCCGACGATGTCTGGCGCGCCGTCGAGGTGCTGGAGTTGGACGAGGTTCAGCACGGCATCGCCGCGGCGGACTCCCCCCAGGTGATGCGCGCCCTGGCCGACGCCGGCGTGCGCCTGCACATCTGCCCCACCTCCAACCTCAAGCTCGGCCGCGTGGCCCGAATGGAGGACCACCCGATCCGCGCGCTGGTGGACGCGGGTGTAAAGGTCACCATCAACACCGACGACGTGCTGATCTTCGGCTCCAGCCTGTCGGAGGAATACCTCGCCCTCCACCGGGCCGGAGTGCTGAACGCCGCCAAACTGGACGCGATCCGCCTGGAGGGCCTGAGCTAGGTTTACCCGGCTGGCGCGTCTCAAACAGGAGCTGGAGGCGCGTTAAGCCTCGGCCTCGGCGCTGTCGAAGGTGCCCAGGTTGGCCTCGCGGATCGCGGCGGCCGCGGCGTCGTAGAAGAACGGCAGGAAGGCGTAGCGCTTGCCCTTGGTCACCGCGGTCGCCTCGTGCAGCAGGGAGCAGGAGAACACCACGGCCCCGCCGGTGGGCGGGCGATAGGTCTTGGGGCCGAACTCGGCGAAGGTCAGGTCGCCGCCCTCGAAGTCCTCGGCGTTCAGGTTGATCGAGCAGGCGAACCGCCGGTGAGCGGTGCCCCGCGTGGTGTCGTCGCGGTGCGGTCTGAAATAGCCGCCGTCCTCCGCGTCATAACAGGCCACCATGTAGCGCTCGATGAAGCCGACCCGGAACTGGAAGGCCTTGCGGATCTGCGGCAGCAGGCGGGTCGAGAGGGCCTCGCGGGTTTCCTGGGCCAGGCCCGGGTCGGTGATCATGGTGTCGCGGCGCTTCTTGTAGTCGTCCAGCACACCCACGGTCCTGCCGTCGATTTCGCGCATCACCCCCGACGGCGAGCCGCCGTCGGCTTCGTAATAGGCGATCAGACGTCGGCAGAGGTCGCGATCAAAGATGCGCGGGGCGATCAGCACCGGGGCGTGCAGGGGCGCCCCCGCATGGTCCTGCGGCGCGGGCAGGGCGCCGATCAGGGCGAAGAACTCCTCGGCCTTGTCGATGTCGGCGGTGGCCAGCACGCATTCGGCCGGATCGAGCAGCACCCAGCGGGGCCGGGCCTCACCCTCCGGCGTCAGCGCCTCGAACAGCCTGCTCACCGCGCCGTCGCGGTCCAGGAACCAGCGCAATCCGGTCTGGTCGCGGGCCATGCCGATCGCGGTCTCGTCGCGCAGCACCCCATAGGCCGAGAGCTTCACATCGTCGAACAGGGCCCGATGCGCGCCTATCAGGCCCAGCGCCGCACGCCGGCCTTCCGGGTCGGTGGGAAGGAAGGCCAGCAGCACGTAGCGGCCGCCGAAGGCCGCGGAGGTGTAGCGGGGATTTGTGGTCGTCGCGCAGACGAACCGCGGCGCCAATGCGCCCACGACGATGGACATGCCGCAGGTTGCCGCCGCGAGCGCGGCCTTGCAAGGCCGGTGGGCTGCAGAGCCAAGATCCTCCCCCAGGCCGCAGGCCGATGTGGGGGAGGTGGCGCGGACCCTTGGTCCGTGCCGGAGGGGGATCAACGTCGTTGACCTCTTCTCCTCTAAAGCAAGAGTCAAAGTCCCCCTCAGGCGCTTCGCGCCAGCTCCCCCAGAGGGGGAGCATCTCCCAGCGCAGGCTCCCGCGAGGGGTGGCCTACCCCTTGGGAATAGCTCCACAGGCCACGCGGGCGCCGGCGCCGCCGATCGGCTGGGTGGTGTGGTCGTCGGCGCCGGCGTGGATCACCAGGGCCGAGCCGTCGGCGTCCATCAGGGCTGGCCGGGTTCCCTTGCCGCTGAGCGAGGTGTAGCCGGAGAACAGTTCGGCGGTCCCGGTTCCATCGGCGCCGACATAGAGGTTGGGCAGGTCGCCGGCCTCGTTGCCGTCAGGGTTCAAAAGGCCGTGAACCACGGTGGCTTGGCCGTGCACATGGGCCCCGGCCGACGTGAATCCGGCCGCCGAGCAGTCGCCCTTCTCGTGGAAGTGCAGGCCGTGCCAGCCCGGCGTCAGGCCCTTGGCCTCAACCTTCAGCATCACCCCGTTGGGGGCCTCGGTCAGGGTCAGGGTCCCGGCGGAGCCGCCGGTGGAATTCTTGAGATCGATCCGAAGGTTGGCGGGCGCGGCTGCCGCGATGGCGGCCGTCGCGGCCAGGCTGATGATCAGGCCGGGGAGGGCGAATTTCATACTGTCTCCATAGGCGTTTCCCAGGCTCACGAAGGTTGGCCACGGGGGTCCTGGGATGTTAACAACTGAACTCTGATTTCCAGTCCGATTCCAACGGCGAAAAATTCCCCTTGAGCGACGACAGCACCATCCCCCCGGACGACGGCCGGCGCGGGGGCATCGCCCCTATCGCCATCGAAGACGAACTTAAGAAGTCCTACCTCGACTACGCCATGAGCGTCATCGTCAGCCGCGCGCTGCCCGATGTGCGCGACGGCCTGAAACCGGTGCACCGCCGCATCCTGTTCTCCATGAGCGAGCAGGGGCACACGCCCGACCGCTCCTATGTGAAATCGGCCCGCGTTGTCGGTGACGTGATGGGCAAGTATCACCCGCACGGCGACCTCGCGATCTATGACACCCTGGTCCGCCTGGCCCAGCCGTTCTCCATGAGCCAGCTGCTGATCGACGGTCAGGGCAACTTCGGCTCGGTGGATAACGATCCTCCGGCGGCCATGCGCTACACCGAGTGCCGCCTGACCAAGGCGGCCATGTCCATCCTGGCTGACCTGGACAAGGACACCGTCGACTTCAAGGACAACTATGACGGCTCAGAGCACGAGCCCACCGTCCTGCCGTCGCGCATCCCCAACCTGCTGGTCAACGGCGGCGGCGGTATCGCCGTCGGCATGGCCACCAACATCCCGCCCCACAACCTGGGTGAGATCGTCGACGCCTGCCTGGCCTATGTGGACAATCCCGAGATTGGGCTGGACGCGCTGCTGGACATCGTTCCAGGCCCCGACTTCCCCACCGGCGGCGAGATCATCGGCCGCACCGGCGCCCGCACCGCCCTGATGACCGGCCGCGGCTCGGTGATCATGCGCGGCAAGGCGGCCATCGAAGAGGTCCGCAAGGACCGCGAAGCCATCATCATCACCGCCATCCCCTATCAGGTGAACAAGGCCGGCCTGGTGGAGCGGATCGCCGAACTGGTGCGCGAAAAGCGCATCGAGGGCATCGCCGACCTGCGCGACGAGAGCGATCGCCAGGGCATGCGCGTCGTCGTCGAGCTGAAGCGTGACGCCTCGGCCGACGTGGTGCTGAACCAGCTCTACCGCTTCACCCCGCTGCAGAGCTCCTTCGGCGTGAACATGCTGGCCCTGAACCGCGGCCGTCCGCAGCAGATGGGCCTGCGCGAGATGATCGTGGCCTTCATCGACTTCCGCGAGGAAGTCGTCGTCCGCCGTGAGAAGTTCGAGCTCTCCAAGGCCCGCGACCGCGGCCACGTCTTGGTGGGTTTGGCCATCGCCGTGGCCAATATCGACGAGTTCATCCACATCATCCGCTCGTCCAAGGACCCGGCCGAGGCCCGCGAGCGCATCGTCGCCAAGGGCTGGCCCACGGGCGACATGATGCCCCTGGTGGACCTGATCGCCGACCCGCGCACGGTGCTGGTGGAGGGCGGCCTGATCCGCCTGACCGAGGAACAGGCCCGCGCCATTCTGGCCCTGACCCTGTCGCGTCTCACCGGCCTGGGCCGTGACGAGATTTTCGGCGAGGCTGAGAGCCTGGCCGGCGCCATCCAGGGCCATCTGTCCCTGCTGTCGTCGCGCGACAACATCATGGCCGTGGTCCGCCAGGAGCTGGTGGAGGTTCGCGCCGCCTTCGCCGTGCCGCGCCGCACCGAGATCGTCGACGGCGACGCCGACGTCGAGGACGAGGACCTGATCGCGCGTGAGGACATGGTCATCACCGTGACCCACGGCGGCTATGTGAAGCGCACCCCGCTGGTGACCTACCGGACCCAGCATCGCGGCGGCAAGGGCCGCTCGGGCATGTCCACCAAGGACGAGGATGCGGTGACCCGCGTCTTCTCGGCCAACACCCACACCCCGATGCTGTTCTTCTCCTCGGGCGGCAAGGTCTACCAGCTCAAGGTCTGGCGCCTGCCGGTGGGGACGCCCACCTCGCGCGGCAAGGCCTTCGTGAACCTGCTGCCCATCGAGCCGGGCGAGAGCATCACCTCGATCCTGCCCCTGCCCGAGGACGTGGCGACCTGGGATCAGTACGACGTCATGTTCTCCACCCGCTCCGGCGGCGTGCGGCGCAACAAGCTGTCGGACTTCATCGGCATCAAGCGCAACGGCAAGATCGCCATGAAGCTGGACGAGGGCGACCAGATCATCGGCGTCGGCGTCTGCAACGCCCAGGCCAACGATATCCTGCTCACCACCGCGCTGGGCCGCTGCATCCGCTTCGCCACCGAGGAGGTCCGGGTCTTCGCCGGCCGCGAATCCACCGGCGTGCGCGGCATCCGCCTGGCCGAGGGCGACAGCGTCATCTCCATGGCCGTGCTGCGCTCGGTCACCGCCACGCCCGCCGAACGCGCCGCCTATGTGAAGCACGCCAACGCCATGCGCCGCGCCATCAGCGGCGAGGGCGAGGACATCGAGGATGTCGCGGCGCCCGACGACGAGGAAGAGGCCGGCGACGAGGCCCTGTCTCCGGACCGCATCGCGGCCCTGGGCGCGGCCGAGGAGTTCATCCTCACCGTCTCCACCGAGGGCTACGGCAAGCGGACCTCGGCCTACGAGTTCCGCCGCACCGGCCGGGGCGGCCAGGGCCTGCTGGCCCAGGACCTCACCAAGAAGGGCAAGGGCGGACGTCTGGCCGCCTCCTTCCCGGTGGAGGAGTTCGACGAGATCCTGCTGGTCACCGACCAGGGCCAGCTGATCCGCACGCCGGTGGGCCAGGTCCGCGTCATCAGCCGCAACACCTCAGGCGTCACCATCTTCCGCACCGCCCAGGACGAGCACGTCGTCTCTGTCGAACGCCTGGCTGACCAGGGCGGCGGGGAGGGCGACGAGCCGGAAGTCGAGGCTCAAGCGGGGCCGGACGAAACTTAGGGCTTGCCTTCAACCGCCTGCCCGGCCAAAGCCGAAGGCAAGAATGGTTGGGGGATACAGGCGAATGGCCACCCGCGTCGGGATCTATCCGGGGACGTTCGACCCGATTCACAACGGCCATACCGACATCATCGGCCGCGCCGTGAAGCTGGTGGACAAGCTGGTGATCGGGGTGGCGATCAACGCCGGCAAGGGGCCGCTGTTCACCCTGGAAGAGCGCGTGGCCATCCTGCGCGAACTGGCCGCCGGCCTGCCCAAGGACATCGAGATCGTGGTCCAGCCCTATGAGGGCCTGCTGATCCATTTCGCCAAGGAAGTCGGGGCCAGCGTCATTGTCCGCGGCCTGCGCGCGGTGGCCGACTTCGAATACGAATTCCAGATGACCGCCATGAACCAGCAGCTCGACCGCGATATCGAGACCGTGTTCCTGATGGCAGACCCCCGCCACCAGGCGGTGTCCTCCAAGCTGGTCAAGGAAATCGCCATCCTCGGCGGCGAGGTGAGCAAGTTCGTCAGCCCCGGCGTCCGTGAAGCCCTGCTGGCCAAGGTGGCCGCCGGCGCGAACTAGTTCGGCTTCCGAACTATCTCCAACCCCGGTGAACCACTGCAGGCGGCGCCCAAACCTGCCCGCGCGGGGTGGCGATCTCAGCCGCGCCCAGCTAGGAGTGGGATCATGATCCGCTCCCTCCTGATCTCCACTGCGGTGCTGGCCATCGCCGGCTCCGCCCTCGCCGCACCCAAGGCCAAGACCCCGGCTTCCCCCGCCGCGCCCCCGGCGCCCGGCGCGCCGACCGCCGCCGACTGGCGCACGCCCGATCCCGACAACATCCTGGTCATCGACACCACCAAGGGCCGCATCCTTGTGGAGCTGTCGCCCCAGGTCGCGCCGGCCCACGTGGTCCGGGTCAAGGAGCTGACCCGCACGGGCCTCTATGACGGCCGCCTGTTCTTCCGGGTGATCGACGCCTTCATGGCCCAGACCGGTGACCCCCAGGACACCGGCCAGGGCAATTCCGACAAGCCTGACCTGGAGGCCGAGTTCACCTTCCGCCGGGGTCCCGAGACCCCCTTCATCCAGGTCGCCGACCAGACCGTGGCCGAGATCGGCTTCGTGGGCTCCCTGCCGGTCATGACCCAGAGCTCGATGCTCATGCCCATGACCCGGGACGGCAAGATCTCCGGCTGGGGTCTCTATTGCCCGGGCGTCGCCGGCATGGCCCGAGGCGAGGCCGAGGCCAGCGCCAACAGCCAGTTCTTCCTGATGCGCCAGGCCTATCCGTCCCTGGAAAAGCGCTACACCGCCTTCGGCCGGGTGATCTCCGGGCTTGAGGCGGTGCGGGCCATCAAGGTCGGCGAACCGGTGGTGGATCCCGATAAGATGTTGAAGGTCCGCGTGATGGCGGATATCCCGGCCGCCGAACGCCCGAAGGTTCGGGTGATCGATCCGGCCGGTCCCTGGTTCAAGGCCGAGATCGCCAATGTGCGCGGCGCCATGGGCGCCGATTTCACGGCCTGCGCAATTCGAATTCCCTCAGAGGTGAAGTAATGGACGCCGAAAATACCCTGATCATGACGCTGGAAAGCGGCCCGGTGACGATCAAGCTTCGCCCCGACCTGGCGCCCGGCCACGTCGAGCGGATCAAGGAACTGGCCCGCGAGGGCTTCTATGACGGCGTGGTCTTCCACCGCGTGATCCCGGGCTTCATGGCCCAGGGCGGCGACCCCACCGGCACCGGTTCGGGCGGCTCGAAGAAGCCCAACCTGACCGCCGAGTTCTCCAAGGAGCCGCACATCCGCGGCGTCTGCTCCATGGCCCGCACCAACCAGCCGAACACCGCCAACAGCCAGTTCTTCATCTGCTTCGACGACGCCAAGTTCCTGGACGGCCAGTACACCGTCTGGGCGAAGTCACCGAGGGCATGGACCTGGTGGACGGCCTGCCCAAGGGCGAGCCGCCGCGCGCGCCCGGCAAGATCGTCTCCATGAAGGTCGCAGCCGACGCGTGACGCCTGAGCTTGAAGCCGCCTATGCCGAACCGCACAGGCGCTATCATACCGCGACCCACATCGAGCAGTGCCTGGCGCTGCTCGATCAGGTTCCCGAGCTGATGGACTCCGAGCGCGACGTGCTGACCTACGCCATCTGGTGGCACGACGCGGTCTATGACCCCACCGCCTCGGACAACGAGGCCAGGAGCGCGGAGATGGCCAAGCGCGATCTCCGCGACCTCGACGTCTCCCTGCACGCCCGCGAGGAGGTGGCCCGCCTGATCCGCCTCACCGCCGGTCACCAGGTGGAGGAAGAGGACCGGCTGGGGGAGATTCTGGTCTCCATCGACCTTGCCATCCTGGCGGCCGCGCCCCTCGACTACGACGCCTATTGCCGCCAGATCCGCGAGGAATACGCCCATGTTCCGGAGGACGCCTGGCGCGTCGGCCGGGCCAAGGTGATGCAACACTTCCTGGACGCGCCGGTTATCTACCCCGACCCGGCGTTCCGCGCCCTCTTCGAGGACGTGGCGCGGGCCAATATCGCCCGGGAGATCGCCTCCCTAGCCTAGGATTCCGGGATGGCCGCCAAGCTGAAGGTCTTCGTCACCTCCGACGGCCTGGCCGACTATGTGGTGGCGGCCTCGTCTCGCCCCAAGGCGCTGGCCGCGTGGGAAGCCCACCAGGATCTGTTCGCCAGCGGCGCCGCCCACGAGACCGACGATCCCGAGCTCATGAAGGCCGCGCTCGCGCAGCCGGGCGAGGTGCTGCGCCGTCCCGCCAAGAGCCACCTCCTGCCAGCCGCCTTGCCCAAGGTGGTCAAGCCGAAGGGCTCCTCCAAGGCGGCGCTGCGCAAGGTCGAGGAGGCCGAGCAGCGGCTGGCGCAGGTCGAAGCCACGCAGAGTGAGACCGCCGCCGCCATCGCGGCCGAGCGCGAGGCTTTGGACGCCCGAGAGGCCGAGGCGAGCGAGGCCTATGAAATCGACCGCCGCGAGGCCGAGCGCGCCCTGGCCAAGGCCCGCCGAAACCTCTAGGGCGTTCGCGCCAGGGTGACGATCACCGGAAAATGGTCAGACTCCAGGGCTGGCCCGCGCTTGACGCTGACCGTCCGCCATTGCTTGCCCGCATAGACATGGTCGATGGGCAGGAAAGGGAGGGGGACCTTGATGCGTCGATCCGATACTTCTCCCGCCGGCCAGGAGAACAGCGCCCTGGTCCGGCGCTCCAGGCCAAACAACTGGTCTTCCCGCCGCCGCGAGAAGGACCATGGCGTGGAGTTGAAGTCGCCGGCCAGGATCATCGCGTCCTTCGGATAGTGATCCAGCACCCAGGCTAGGCGCCGCCCCTGCTGCTGCTGCAGCGAGCCCTGGGTCGGCCAGGTGTAGTGGATGCCCAGGACGGTGAATTGGCCCCCGGCGTTGCGGTAGGTTGCCTGCGCAATGGGAGGGCGCGGCAGGCCCGCGGGAGATGCCGGCGCCCCGCTGTCAAGCGGCTTGAGCTTGCTGAAGATCATCACCTGGCACTCGCCGCACACCACGTGATAGGCGCGCCGCCGCAGGATGGCGTCTCGCACCACCGGCGAGGCCTCCTCGATCACCACGATGTCGGCGTCCTGATCCACGATCCACTGGGCGGTTTCCGCGAGGTCGGCGTTGCGACCCCAGACATTGAACTGGACCAGCTTGAGCTGGTCGGGCGCGTTGGCCGGCGCGCGGGGGCTCATCGGCCGGGTCAGTTCGGGCAGGATCAGGCCGCCCGCCGCGAGCACGCCTACGCCGCCCACCGTCAGAAATACGGTCCTCAGGGTCTTGGGCGCCAGTAGCAGGGCGTAGCCTACCACCACCAGGGCGCCGGCCAGCCAGAAGGGCGCGAAATGGGTCAGGATGTCGGCTCGCGCCGAGACGCGCCCCCCGTGCGCCACCAGGGCGGCGACGGCGCAGACCAGCCCCTCGCCGAACATCAGCATGGCCAGCAGGCGGGAAATGACGATTCGGAGCAGACCCATGCCGGCCTCTAACATGGTCTGACGCTTGACGCGTGACGGCGCGCGTGGCCTTCACGCCTCGCCATGCAACTTGCCGACTTCGACTTCAACCTGCCCGAGGCCAACATCGCCCTGCGGCCTGTCAGCCCCCGGGATTCCGCCCGCCTGCTGCGGGTCGCGCCGCTGGCGGACCTCGCGGTTTCGGACCTGCCCGACCAGCTCCGCGCCGGCGACGTCCTGGTGCTCAACGACACCCGGGTGATCAACGCCCGCCTGAAGGGCACCCGGTACCGGGGCGAGAACCTGCAGGCCTGCGAGGCGACCCTGCACCGTCGCCTGTCCCCCAGCCGCTGGACCGCTTTCATGCGGCCCGGCAAGCGTCTGGCGGTGGGCGACCGCGTGGCCTTCGGAGAGATCCAGGATCGCGCCTGCCTGCTGGGCCAGCTCGACGCCACCATCACCGAGAAGGGGGAGGGCGGCGAACTGACCCTGTCCTTCGACCTGATGGGCCCGGACCTCGACGCCGCCATCGCCGAGCGCGGCGCCATGCCCCTCCCGCCCTATATCGCCGCCAAGCGGGCCCAGGACGCCCAGGACCGCGCCGACTACCAGACCGTCTATGCCCGCGACGATGGCTCGGTGGCCGCGCCGACGGCCGGTCTGCACTTCACCCCCGACCTGATGGCGCGCCTGCGGGCCAAGGGCGTCGCCATCGAGTTCGTCACCCTGCACGTCGGGGCCGGCACCTTCCTGCCGGTGAAGACCGACGACCTCGCCGATCACAGGATGCATGCCGAGTACGGTGAGGTGAGCGCGGAGACCGCGACCCGCCTCAACGCCGCGCGCGCCGCCGGCGGCCGCATCGTCTGCGTGGGCACCACCTCCCTGCGCCTGCTGGAGAGCGCCACCGGCGAGGATGGCGTGGTGCGCCCCTTCGCCGCCGAGACCGCCATCTTCATCACCCCGGGCTACCGCTTCCGCGCCGTGGACGGCCTGATGACCAATCTCCACCTGCCCAGGTCGACCCTGTTCATGCTGGTCTGCGCCTTCGCCGGGTACGACACGATGCATGCCGCCTACGCCCACGCCATCGCCACGGGCTACCGGTTCTATTCCTACGGCGATGCGAGCCTGCTCTGGAGGGCGAACCCTTGAGCGCCTTCCCCTTCGAGATCACTGCCAACGAGGGCAAGGCCCGCACCGGGGTGTTGAAGACCGCCCGCGGCGACATCCGCACGCCCGCCTTCATGCCGGTGGGTACGGCGGCCACCGTCAAGGCGCTGACCGTCGACCAGGTGGCGTCGACCGGCGCCGACATCATCCTGGGCAACACCTACCACCTGATGCTGCGGCCGGGCGCCGAGCGGGTGGCCCGCCTTGGCGGCCTGCACAACTTCATGCGCTGGGACAAACCGATCCTCACCGACTCGGGCGGCTTCCAGGTCATGAGCCTGTCGAAGATCGCCAAGGTCACCGAACAGTCGGTGGCCTTCCAGAGCCACATCGACGGCTCCAAGCACATCCTCACGCCGGAACGCTCCATCGAAATCCAGGCCGATCTGCTGGGCTCCGACATCGTCATGCAGCTGGATGAGTGCGTCGCCTGGCCGGCCGAGGAGAACCGGGCGCGGGAGGCCATGCTGCTGTCGGCCCGTTGGGGCCAGCGCTCCAAGGCCGCCTTCGGCGAGCGTGACCGCCAGGCCCTATTCGGCATCCAGCAGGGCTCAACCTTCGAGCACCTGCGCAAGGAGTCCGCCGAGCGGCTTATCGAGACCGGCTTCGACGGCTACGCCCTGGGCGGC
>NZ_JANPJP010000142.1:0-2672 GCF_031425575.1 Phenylobacterium sp. | reverse complement strand
TGGGCCTGTGCAGCCGCGCCGCCATAAGATTTGGAACCACGAACCACACGAACCACACGAACGGGTCCCGTCCTGATGGCCCGCTGACGAATCTGGGTCCCGGCCTGCGCCGGGATGAGCGGTGTTGAAATGCGGCTGATCGCCTTCGGAGAGAGCTTCGTCGTCGGGGCCGGGGATCCGGACCACCTGGGCTGGGTGGGGCGGGCGATCGCCGGACGCCGCGAGATCAGCCTCTATAATCTGGGCGTCCGGCGCGAGACCTCCGACATGCTGGCGGCGCGCTGGGAGGGCGAGGCGCGGCTGCGGCTGGTGGACTACGAGCCCATGCGCCTGGTCTTCTCCTTCGGCTGCAACGACAGCCATCTGGTGGACGGCGCGCCCCGGGTGGCGGTGGCGGAGACCCTGAAGAACGCGCGCGCCATGCTGACCGGCGCGCGCGCCCTGGCGCCGGTCCTGATGGTGGGGCCGCCCCCAGTGGTCGATCCGGGCGTCTGCGCCCGCGCCGAGGCCCTCAACGCCGCCCTGCTGGCCCTGTGCGCCCGGCTGCAGGTCCCCTTCATCGACGTCTTCCAGCCCCTGATAGCCGGCGGCCTGTGGCAGACCGAGGCCGCCGCCTGGGACGGCGCCCACCCCGGCGCGGCGGGCTATCAGCAGATGGCCGATCTGATCTCCGCCCACCCCGCCTGGCGACGGTTTACCGAAGGCGGAGAATAGCGTCCGGGGCGCATTGACCCGGCAGACGCCTTCCCGTATATCCCCGCCTCCAATTTACCCGCCCGAGCGCAGGTTCGGGCGCGAGCCGTTTTGAGAGCTGAAGCATGGCCAACACGCCTGGCGCCAAGAAGGCCGTTCGTAAGATCGAACGCCGCACCGAAGTCAACAAGGCCCGCCGCTCGCGCGTGCGGACCTATCTGCGCAAGTTTGAAGAGGCCCTGACCTCGGGCGACGCCGCCGCCGCCAAGGCCGCCTTCGTCGAGGCCCAGTCGGAGCTGATGCGCGCCGTCACCAAGGGCGTCGTCCACAAGAACACCGGCTCGCGGAAAGTGTCCCGCCTGGCCGCTCAGCTCAAGAAGATGGCCGCTGCCTAAGGTCGCGGCGCCGGGCGTATAGCCCGGCAGCTATCTAGCTGAAATAATTCGTTATTCTGACGCGCCCGCTGGTCGAAAGACCGGCGGGTGTTTTCGTGCGCTGCAGCATTTCGCTCGCACCCCTGCGACGAATGTTCTCAGTTAACGGAAGGTCGAAATCAGGATTCCCTTGCCACGCGAGGGGTCGATTTGAGTCAACGAAAATATCGACTTGAGCTGCGAAGAATCTGCGTTGACCCCCCCGGCCCGCTGACTAGTGTTCAGGTCTTAGGCGCGTTCTTCCATCCCATCTCGGATGAAAATCAGCGGCGGGAGGAGTCTAGCTTCTCGCCGGCTAAGAACTTGTGTTTGTTGAACAAAGATCCGGTAAGGCGCGGGGCCTCAGACCGGGCGGGCAGGTGATGTTGGTGATGACGATGACAACCGGGGGCATTGCGGGCGAGATGGCGGAGGCGGCCGCTGGCGCTGTCTGGACGAAGACCTGCGTGGCGCTGAAGCGCGAGCTGGGGGAAGCCACCTTTGGGTCCTGGCTCGGCCAGGCCGCCCTGCGCGAGCGCGGTGACGATGTGTGCCTGGTGGCCGCCACCGGCGTGGCGCGCGACTGGATCCGCCGCCATGCCTGGCGCCGTATCGGCGAACTGTGGGCCCAGAACGACCCCATGGGTCGCGCCCTGGACCTGAAGTCGCGCATGGAATTCGACCAGGCCGCCCCGGCGTCGCCCATGGGCTCGACTTCCGCTCCTGCGGCGGCTGTCGCCGTCGCGCCAGCGGAAACCGGTGTCATCGAAATCGAGGTCGACGTGACGGCGCCGCGCGCCGCGCGTCAGCAGGGCCTGCAGGAACGCTTTTCCTTCGACACCTTCGTCGCCGGACCCGCCAACGAGTTCGCCTTCGCGGTCGCCCGCCGGGTGGCCTCCTGGGCCGACGGCCACTTCAATCCCGTGCTCTTCCACGGCCCCTACGGCTTCGGGAAGACCCACCTGCTGAACGCCATGGCCTGGGAGGCCATGCGGACGGCGCCGGGCAAGCGCGTGGTCTATCTGACCGCCGAGCGCTTCACCTCCACCTTCGTCAAGGCCGTGCAGGACCGCCAGACCGCGGCCTTCAAGGAGGAGCTGCGCAACGCCGATTTGCTGCTGATCGACGACGTGCAGTTCGTGGCCGGCAAGACCTCCACCCAGGAGGAGCTGTTCCACACCCTGATGGCGCTGATCGAGGACGGCCGCCGGGTGGTGATGACCGCCGACCGCTCCCCGGCCGAACTCTCGGAAATGGAGCCGCGCCTGCGCAGCCACCTGCAGGCCGGTCTGGTCTGCGGCATCGAGCCCGCCGACCGCACCCTGCGCTTAGGTATTCTGGAGCGGAAGCTGGCCACCCTGGCCGGCCAGGGCCGCTTTGTCCCCTCGGCCAAGGCCGAGGTGCTGGAATTCCTCGCCGACCGCTTCACCGACAGCGTGCGCGAGCTGGAGGGGGCCCTGAACACCCTGGTGGCCCGGGTGGGGGGCGAAGTCGCCCGCCTGTCCCTGGACGAGGCCCAGGCCATCCTGCGCCCCAACCTCTCCTGCACCGAGAAGCGGGTCACGG
>NZ_JANPJP010000141.1:0-5343 GCF_031425575.1 Phenylobacterium sp. | reverse complement strand
GCGACATCTTCCAGGTGGTGCCCAGCCACCGGTTCCGCGCGCCCTTCAGCCGCGATCCCTTCGCCCTCTACCGCTCCCTGCGGCGGATGAACCCCTCGCCCTTCCTGTTCTATCTGAACTTCGGGGACTTCCAGCTGGCGGGCTCGTCGCCGGAGATCCTGGTCCGCCTGCGGGACGGCAAGATCACCATCCGCCCCATCGCCGGCACGCGGCCCCGCGGCGCGACGCCGGAAGAGGATCGCGCCCTGGAGGCCGAGCTGATCGCCGACCCCAAGGAGCGGGCCGAGCACCTGATGCTGCTGGACCTGGGCCGTAATGACGTGGGCCGGGTGGCAATGCTGAACAAGGCCGGCGCCAACGAACCGCCCAAGCCGTCGAAGGGGGCGCACGTGCGGGTGACGGCCAGCTTCTTCGTGGAGCGCTACAGCCACGTCATGCACCTGGTCTCCAATGTCGAGGGCGACGCGCCCGAGGGCCTGGACCCCGTTGACGTGCTGATGGCCGCCCTGCCGGCCGGCACGCTGTCGGGCGCGCCCAAGGTGCGGGCCATGCAGATCATCGATGAGCTGGAGCAGGAAAAGCGCGGCATCGCCTTCGCCGGCGCGGTTGGCTATTTCGGCGCCGACGGCTCGGTGGACACCTGCATCGTGCTGCGCACCGCCTGCATCAAGGACGGACAGATCTATACCCAGGCCGGGGGCGGGGTGGTCGTGGATTCAGATCCGGACGCCGAATACGACGAGACCCTGCACAAGGCCCGCGCCGTCCGCAGCGCGACCGAGGAAAGCTGGCGGTTCGTCTGAGCCTGAGGGCTAGCTAGCGATCACTCTGCACGACGTGCTGGGTGATCACCGGCGGGGCGAGGATCATGGCGGTGGCCAGAGCGAGCGCGGTCGAGGCCGCGAAGGCCGCGGCGCACAACACTGGCCACATGGATTCCTTGATCACCGGGGTCGCCAGCAGCAGCCGGGCGCGGGCGATCTGGTCGGCGTCGAGGACGGAATCAGCGGTCGTCATGGCCACAGAGTCCGCCCAACTCGCACAGCATGCAATGCGTGGACTTGGCGCAGCGCCAGTCCCAGCCCTACCTACTTGGTCGCTTGGCGGCCGCCTGAACCGGCTTCCACTTCAGGCTGCCACGCTCTAGATGGAACACCATGATCCTGGTCATCGATAACTACGACAGCTTCACCTACAATCTCGTCCACTATCTCAACGAGCTTGGGGCCGAGACGCTCGTCTATCGCAACGACGCCATCACCGTCGATGAGGCCCTGGGCCTCAAGCCGGACGGCGTGCTGCTGTCGCCGGGCCCCTGCACCCCCAACGAGGCCGGCATCTGCCTGGAGCTGATCGAGAGGGCCCCCGAGGGCCTGCCGATCCTGGGGGTCTGTCTGGGCCATCAGTCCATCGGCCAGGCCTTCGGCGGGCAGGTGGTGCGGGCCAAGGCCACCATGCACGGCAAGACCAGCCCGATGCACCACACCGGCAAAGGGGTGTTTGCGGGTATGCCGCAGGACTTCATCGCCACCCGCTATCACAGCCTGTCGGTCGCCAGGGAGACCTTGCCGGACGTCCTGGAGATCACCGCCTGGACAGAGGACGGCGAGGTCATGGGTTTCCAGCACAAGACCCGGCCCATCCACGGCGTGCAGTTCCATCCGGAATCCATCGCCACCGAGGGCGGCCACCATCTGCTGGCCAATTTCCTGGAACTGGCCGGCGTGCCGCGCAACGTGCCCGCCTGATGTCGGACGCCTTCAAGCCCCTGCTCGGCCGCCTGGCCGACGGTCAAACCCTGTCGGACGAGGACGCCGGAGAGTTCTTCGCCGCCTGCCTGCGGGGCGAGCCGTCGCCGGCCCAGGTGGCAGCGGCCATCACCGCCATGCGCCTGCGCGGCGAGACGGTGGGCGAGATCACCGCCTGCGCCAAGGCCATGCGCCGCGCCGCCGTGACCCTCGATCCGCCCTACGCCGTGATGGACGTCTGCGGCACCGGCGGCGACGGCCTGCATACGCTGAACATATCCACCGCCGTGGGCTTCGTGGCCGCCGGCGGCGGGCTGAAAGTGGCCAAGCACGGCAACCGGGCCCTGTCCTCGCGGTCCGGCACCGCCGATGTGCTGGCCGAACTGGGGGTGGACATCAACGCCCCCGTCGACCGGCAGATGAAGGCTCTGGATGAGGCCGGCATCTGCTTCATGTTCGCGCAGGCCCATCACGGCGCCATGCGCCACGTCTCGCCGATCCGGGCTGAGCTTGGCTTCCGAACGGTGTTCAACCTGCTGGGGCCGCTGACCAACCCGGCCAACGCCAAGCGCCAGGTCATGGGAGTGTTCGCCGAGCGTTGGGTCGAGCCCCTGGCCCGTGTTCTGGGGGCCTTGGGCTCCGAGCGCGCCTGGGTGGTGCACGGCGGCGGCATGGACGAGATGACCACCACGGGCGAGAGCGTCGTGGCCGAATGGCGCGACGGACAGGCCAGGCTCTTCACCATCACTCCGGAAGCGGTCGGACTGCCCCGGGCGGCCCTGGCCGACCTCACCGGCGGGAGCCCGGCCGAAAACGCGGTGGCCCTGCGCGCCCTGCTGGACGGGGAGACCGGCGCCTATCGCGACATCGTGCTGTTGAATACTGCGGCCGCCTTCCTGGTGGGTGAGAAGGTGGAGACTCTGCGCGACGGCATCGAGCTGGCGCGCGCGGTGATCGACGACGGCCGGGCCAAGACGGCCCTCACCACCCTGGCCGCCATCACGAGCGCGCCATGAGCGACATCCTCGACAAGATCGCAGCCTATAAGCGCGTCGAGGTCGCCGAACGAAAGGCGCTGCGCACTGTGGAGCAGGTCGAGGCCGCTGCGGGGCAGGCCTCGGCGCCGCGCGGGTTCCGCGCCGCCCTGGAGCGCGCCCATGCGCCGGGCCGGCTGGCCCTGATCGCCGAGATCAAGAAGGCTTCGCCCTCCAAGGGCCTGATCCGCGAGGACTTCGATCCGCCGTCGCTCGCCAGGGCCTATGAGGCGGGCGGGGCGGCCTGCCTGTCGGTGCTGACCGACACCCCGAGCTTCCAGGGGGCTGACAGCTTCCTCACGGACGCGCGGAACGCCTGCGCCCTGCCCTGCCTGCGCAAGGAGTTCCTGGTGGACCCCTGGCAGGTGGCCGAATCCCGCGCGCTCGGAGCCGACGCCATCCTGGTGATCATGGCCATGGTCGATGATTCCACCGCCCGCGACCTGATGGCGGAGGCGGCGCGATTCGGCATGGACGCGCTTGTCGAGGTGCACGACGAGGCCGAGATGGCCCGCGCCGGCGACCTGGGCGCGACCCTGGTGGGGGTCAATAACCGCGACCTGCGCAGCTTCAGCATAGACCTGGCCATCACCGAGCGCTTGGCGGCGCTCGCGCCCGCAAACGCCTTGCTGGTAACGGAAAGCGGCATCTTCACCGCGGCTGACGCCGCCCGGCTGGAGCGGTCGGGCGCCAGCGCCATGCTGGTGGGGGAAAGCCTGATGCGCCAGGCCGATGTGGCCGCCGCGGCACGGGCGCTTCTGGTTTAGCTTTCGGTCAACTTGACATTAACGAAGAACGCCTAGAGAACATCGGCAAGGTTTCCGCTTTGTTCTTCAAGGGCTCGTCGTCCAATGCTCACCCGTAAACAGCACGAATTGCTCATGTTCATCCATGAGCGGATCAAGGAGAGCGGCGTCTCGCCCTCCTTCGACGAGATGAAGGAGGCCCTCGACCTGGCCTCCAAGTCCGGGATTCACCGCCTGATCACGGCGCTGGAGGAACGCGGCTTCCTGCGCCGCCTGCCGCACCGGGCCCGCGCCCTGGAAGTGGTGAAGCTGCCGCAGCAGGCCACCACCTCTTCCCCGCCCAAGGGCCGCGCCCCGTTCAAGCCGCAACTGGTCGAGGCCGGCGCCGCCCAGCCCGCGATGAACGCCGCCAACGACACCCGCGAGATCTCGGTGCTGGGCAAGATCGCCGCCGGCACCCCCATCGAGGCGATCCAGCAGGAACGCGACCGCATGCATGTGCCCGAGAGCATGCTGGGCGCCGGGGAGCACTACGCCCTCGAAGTCCAGGGCGACTCCATGATCAACGCCGGCATCCTGGACGGCGACTATGTCGTCATCCGCAAGACCGACACCGCCACCTCGGGCGAGATCGTCGTCGCCCTGGTGATGGGCGAGGAAGCCACCCTCAAGCGCCTGCGCAAGAAGGGCGCCTCCATCGCTCTGGAGGCCGCCAACCCCGCCTATGAGACCCGCATCTTCGGTCCCGACCAGGTCCAGGTGCAGGGCCGGCTCGTCGGGCTGATCCGCAAGTACCACTAGGCGCCGTCAGTCGGCCTGATCGGCGATCACACCGCCGGTCCAGGGCCGCTGGCCGCGCAGACTCTGCGCCCATACGACGCGCCAGCCGGAGGACGTGTGGTAAAGCTCCGCGGACCCGCCTCGGGCGAAGTCGTCCTCCGTCAATAGCAGGGCGCCGGGGCAGTCGGCGGCGGTCGCCGCGCCGCGAACCACGACCACCTCGGCCCATTGGCACAGCAGCGGCAGCTTCTTCTCGATGGTCGAGGCGCGACGGGTGAAGACGGCGGCCACGCGGGGCGATGCGCCGGGCCTCGGCGCACAGGACCAGCGGTCGCAGTCATAGAGGGCGTCGCGGGCCTCCAGGCCGTCCGTGGCCGGCTCCAGGCCGCGCCGGCGGGCCCAGAGTTCGGCTCCGAACAGCTTGACGTCGGGTCGGAAGAGAACCGCCGTCCTGCCCTCCCGCACCGCCAGGGTCGAGCCGTCGGCGGCGATCCAGAGATCGGGCGTCGGCGGACGGGGCGTCAGACTGACGGCCAGGGCGAAGGGCAGGCCCAGCCAGCGCAGGGGACCCTTCCACAAGCAGAGCCAGAGGATGCCAAGGAACGCGGCCGCCAGGGTCCAGCCCGGCGCGCTGGCGATGATCAGCTGGGCGTTGGGCATCGCCGAGGCCTTGGCGGCGATCAGGTTCATGGTGTCGATGGCGACCCCGGCGGCCTGCAGCGGCCAATCGCCCAGGCCGAAGGGCGCCAGGATCGCGCCGAGCGCCAGGGCCGGCATCATCAGGAAGGACGAGATCGGCGCCACCAGCAGGTTGGCGATCAGCCCGAAGGTGGAGACCCGGTTGAAGTGCTGCATGGCGAAGGGCCCGGTCGCCATGCCGGCCACGAAGCTTGCGGCGAGGCTCGCGCCCAACCAGGTCCCCACCCCCTGGACGGCGCGGATCGGCCAGGGGGCGTTGATCTCGCGGATCGGGCGCGGCCAGAGCTCTGCCATGGCCACCAGGGCCGTGGTGGCGGCGAAGGACATCTGGAAGCC
>NZ_JANPJP010000140.1:0-7104 GCF_031425575.1 Phenylobacterium sp. | reverse complement strand
CGATCTCGCGGGCGAAGGCGCCGGTCTCGGTGGCGCGCCGGGCCCGCGCCAGGCTCTCTATGGCGTAGTCGTCCATGGCCTGGCGGGTGAACTGGTAGGTCTTGGCGCTCTCCTCGGCGAAGGAGCCCATCAGCCGGCCGGGCTCATAGGCGTCCTCCAGGCCGTCCAGGTACATGCTGTCGCTGATCGTATCGTGGCCGATGCGCGCGCCGCCCCGGTGCTTGGTCATCAGATAGGGGGCGTTGGACATGCTCTCCATGCCGCCGGCGATGACGATCTGCGCGGAGCCCGCGGCCAGGGCGTCATGGGCCAGGATCGCGGCCTGCATGCCCGAGCCGCACATCTTGTTGACCGTCGTGGCCTCCACCGACAGCGGCAGCCCCGCCCCCAGCGCCGCCTGTCGCGCCGGCGCCTGGCCAAGGCCGGCGGGCAGGACGCAGCCCATGATGATCTGCTCCACGGCGGCGGGGTCGAGCCCGGCCCGCTCGACGGCCGCGCGCACCGCCGCCGCGCCCAGGGCCGTGGCCTTCACGAGCGACAGATCCCCCTGGAAACCGCCCATGGGCGTGCGGGCGTAGGACGCGATGACGACGGGATCGGAGGCGGACATGGCTGGAGTTCCTCGCAGGGATCCCTGATGTGCGCGGGGTGGCGAAGAACTTCAAGGCGCTGCCCGCGGAAGCCAAGCTAGACTGTCGGCATGCATCCCGATCATGCCCTCCTGCTGGAAGACCTGCGGCGCCTGGCGCGGCCGGTCTCCGGCGCCCCGGTCCAGAACGATTCCTATGGCGGCAGCGGCCGGCCGTTCTTCAACGTCTCAGTCCCTCATCGCCGGGCGATGGCCAAGGCCTGGCTGGCCCAGCATCGAGCCGAAGGGCCGCAGGCGACCCTGGCCCTGGTGGAGAGCCTGTTCGACGGCGCCTCCCACGAGGAGAAGACCCTGGCCGCCCTCCTGCTGGGCTACAGCGCCCCGGCCCGCGCGGCGACCAGCCCCGCCGACCTAGATCGCTGGCTGGGCAAGCTCAACGGTTGGGCGGAGGTCGACAATCTCTGCCAGAACGTCTTCAGCGCCGCCGAGATGGGCCGCGATTGGCCGGCCTGGAAGGCGCTGATCGAGGCGCTCACCATCAGCCCGGACATCAACCGGCGCCGCGCCGCCCTAGTGTTGCTCACCGGCCCCACCGCCCGCTCCGACGACGACGGTTTCCACGACCTGGCCTTCCACACAATCGAGGCGCTCAAGGCCGAGAAGCCGATCCTGATCACCAAGGCGGTGTCCTGGCTGCTGCGGGCCATGGCCGCGCGGCGTCCCGACGCCGTGGCCGCCTATCTGGACCGGGAGACGGGCAGCCTGCCGTCGGTGGCGGTGCGCGAGACGCGCATCAAGCTGACCACCGGGACTAAGTCGGGCAAACGGCGTGGCGGCTAGATCCCGAAGGTCTTCTCGATGAACCCGCCGCCCAGCACACGGCCGGGCGCCGCCGGGTCGTAGAGCACGCAGGCCTGGCCCGGCGAGACGCCGTGCTCGGGCGCGTCGAAGATCACCGCGGCGGCCCCGTCGCGCAGGGCGAGCCTGGCCGGCAGGGGCTCGGCGGTGGACCGGACGCGAGCCAGGACCGGCAGGCCGCCCTCGCAGGCGGCCTCAATGCTGGCCTGGTCGCCCAGCCAGTTGATCTCCTTCAAGGCGCAGCCGACCGTCAGCAGGGCCTCGCGCGGGCCCACGATCACCCGGCGGCTGTCGGCGTCGATCTTCACCACGAACAGCGGATCGCCCACCGCCACGTTCAGGCCCCGGCGCTGGCCGACGGTGTAGCGGGTGACGCCCTCGTGGCGGCCCAGCACCCGGCCGTCCAGGTGGACGATGTCCCCCGGCTCGGCGCCATGCGGGCGCAAACGGTCGATCACCGTGGTGTATCGGCCCTCGGGCACGAAGCAGATGTCCTGGCTGTCAGGCTTCTCGGCGATAGCCAGGCCAAGTTCGGCGGCGGCGCGTCGCACCTCGCTCTTGGGCAGGTCCCCGAGCGGGAAGCGCAGATAGTCCAGCTGTTCGGCCGTGGTGGCGAACAGGAAGTAGCTCTGGTCGCGCGCCGGATCGAAGGCGCGGCGCAGCTGGGCCCCGGTCGGGCCCATCTCGCGGCGGACATAGTGTCCGGTGGCCATGGCCTCGGCCCCCAGGTCGCGGGCCACGTCCAGCAGGTCGCGGAACTTCACGGTCTGATTGCAGCGGATGCAGGGGACCGGCGTCTCGCCGCGCAGATAGGCGTCGGCGAACTCCTCGATGACCTGTTCCTTGAAACGGCTCTCGTAGTCGAGGACGTAGTGCGGGATGCCGATGGCGTCGGCGGCCGTGCGCGCATCGTGGATGTCCTGGCCGGCGCAGCAGGCGCCCTTCTTCTGGATCGCGGCGCCGTGGTCGTAGAGCTGCAGGGTCACGCCGATGACCTCGTAGCCGGCGCGGGCCAGCAGGGCCGCCGTCACGGTGGAGTCGACACCCCCGGACATGGCCGCCACCACGCGAGCGCCCATCGGCAGGCCCACCGCGGCGCGGGCGGCTTCTACGGCGTGGTCGGCAAAGAGAACGGGCGCGTTCATGGGGCCTATGTAGCGGGTCGGACGGGGTTTTGCGAGATCACGCCCGAGGCGCAGACTGCAACAGCCCCGGCCAAATAGTCGCGAAACAGTGATCTCGCCTGACAGGCGAGTGGTGTAAGCTCCAGCTGTCCCCGTGAAGTAATCGTCTGACCGCGGAGACCCACGGACACTGAGCCTATGGCTCGCGCCCTGCCTCACCGATTGGGGACGTAGATGAACCAGTACCGGCTTTATGTCCTGAACCCTGAAGAACACGTCGCCGCCACCCGCGAGGCGCAGTTCCCCGACGATATCTCGGCCCTGAAGGAGGCGGTGGATCTCCGCGCCGACCAGTTCGCCGTCGAGGTCTGGAGGGGCGAACGTCTGGTCGGCCGGATCGGCGCCGAGTTCTCGCTCTAGGGCCTATCTGAGCACGTTCAGCAGGGATGAATTCTGCAGCGACAGGAACACCTGGGCTGCGGCCTGCACCGCCACGCCGGCCTGCTGCAGCGCCGTCGCCGCCTCGGCGGGATCGGCGTCGGTGATGTCGCCCATCATGCCGGCCAGGCTGTTCTGGCGGGTCACCAGGTCGATCTTCACCGAATCCACCCGGGTCTGCACCATCCCGTTTCGGGCGGTGTTGTTGATCATTTCCTTGTGCACGGAGTCCCAATCGGCCAGCACGCCCTCCAGATAAATCCGTTGATTGTCGGTGAGGTTGCCCTGGAACGGGCCATCGGGACCCTCCTGGAACGCCTGCACATCCTTGAAGGCGGTCATCAGATCGGTCCCCAGACCATTGGCCAGCAAGCCCGTGGTGACGGTGGTGGAGTCGTCCACCTTGGCCTGGGTCAGGAACTCGTCGTTGTGGAAGAAGTCGGAGATGACCTTGGCTGGATCGGTGAGGTCGCTCAACGAGGTGGCGGAAACCGGCAAGGTGTCGATCTGGCCACCTGCGAACACATACTTGCCGCCGTAGCGGGCGTTCAGGCCATCCACGGAATTGCGGAAGAAGCCCTGCAGATCCTGCATGAGGGTGTCGGCCCGCCCGCTGGCCAGGGCCTGGGCGATGGTCTCGCGCGTCCCCTGCGCCGCCGAGGTGATCTGGTTGAGGGCGAAGTCCTGGGTGGTCAGCTTGTCGGTGATTAGCTTGCTCTGTTCGAGATAGCCGCCGATCCTCGCGTCGATGGACTTCATCGCGGTCAGCATTTCGGCGTTGCGCGCATAGCCCTTGAGGTCGGTTCCCTGCTTTTGGGTCGCGACGCGGGCGCCCGCCTCCATCTGCCGCTGCTGAGCGGCCTGGATATTGGCGAGCACGGCGCTGTAGTTGCCGTTCGTGGAAACGCGGGTCATCGCGGTTGGCCTTCGATCAGATCATATTGGTGAGGACGTCGAACAGCTCCTTGGCGGCCTGCACCATGCGAGCCGAAGCGTTAAACGCCTGTTGGTAGGTGGTGAGACGCACAAGCTCTTCGTCGAGATTGACGCCCTCCACCGACTGCCGCCGGGCCGTGGCCTCGGTGGCCACTGAGTCGGCGGACTGTTTTCGGGTGTCGGCGGCCTGGGCGCGGCGGCCGATAGAGCCGCCGAATTCCGCAGCGTAGCGAGAGACTGTCATGTTCACCGCCCCCAACTCTCCGGCAGCGCCGAATGCGGTGGCGATATCGCCGGAGTCGGCGAGGGCCAGGGCGCCCCGCCCGTCCCCTGGCCGCAGGGAGGCGGCCGGCGGGGTGACGGAGAGGTCAAGCTTGCCCAGGGCCAGCCTCATCGGGTTGGAAACCAGGGCCTGGTCCACCTTGAACCGCCCGGCCCGGCTCGAGCGTTCGTTGACCCCCAGGCCGAAGAGCTGGCTGAGCGAGGCGCCGTCAGCTCCACGCTTGGTGTCGTCCTTGGCGATGGCGAGCTGGACATCGCCGCCCCCGTTGCCCGCAAAGGTCATCTTGCCGCTGGAGTCGAGGGAGAAGGTCCCATACAGGCCCACCCCCGTCGAACTGGCGTTCAGGGTGTCCAGCAGATCCTGCATCGTCCCGGCGGGGGGCATGGTGATGGAAATGTCGCGCAGCGGCCGGCCGTCGGCCTGGGCCAGACTGAGCTTGATCACATCGCCCGGGGTGAAACCGTGGCCATCGGTGAGTTTCAGACCCGTCTCGTAGTTGGTGACCCCGTTCGAGCGGACAATGTCGTTCAGACCGAAGAAGTGGGAGAAGGCCCGGCCGGCCTTCATCGAGGTTCCCTCATCCATGGCCACGCCGTAGCCGGCGCCGGCCGCGAGGCTGAGCTGGCCATTGGCGAAGCTGGCCGTGGCCATCCCGCCGAGGGCGTTGTTCAGATCGCCGAGGAAGTCACCGCTGAAGGCGCCGCCGGGGGTCATCGTCTGGTTGTCGAAGTCGATGACCACCGAGGACTGGACCACGCCGTTCGCCCGATCGACAATCGCGATGGTGGAGCTGCCGGTGAAACCCGCGGCGGCGGTGTCCAGGTCCATGCCCACGTCACGGCCCGTCATGCTGGCGGGCGGCGGCATCGCGGCGTTGGCGTTGTGCGCCGCGTTCAACTTTTCCGTCACCCGGCTGACGAACTCGCCGAGTTGATCCGACAAGCCCGGCAGGATCTGGTCACGCAGGTCCATCAGGCCCCGCAGATCGCCGCCCGTTATGGTGATGGGCTGGGCCTGGCCGACGCCGCCGGTGGGTTCGATGGCCACGTAGGACATCGTCCCTTCGGTCCGGTTGTAGCTGAGCTTGGCGGCGGCATCTCCGGCGAGGAGAAAGCCTTCGGCCGATCGAATGGTGACCCCGCCCTGGGTTCGTTGCTGAACCTGCACGTTCATGACGGCCGACAGCTCGTCGATCAGCTGGCTCTGGATGTTCTCCGAGCCTGAGGCGTCGGCGTTGGCCAGTTTGGCGCGGCTGACATCGGAATTCAGCCGGTTGATCTGCTCCAGCAGGTCGTTGGCGCGGTCGATATCGGCCTTGGCCTGGGCATCGACGGTGTTTCCCAGGTCGTTGATGTGGGAGTTGATGCGGGCGCCTTCGTTGAGGAAGTCGCTGACGTTCGAGATCGCCTGGCTGCGCAGGAGGCTGGAGGACGGATCATCGGAAGCCGCCGAGAAGGCGGAATAGATGCTGTCCATGCGCGAGAAGAAGAAGTTGTTGCTGGACGGGTCGCCAAACAGGCTCTGGGCGTTGTCGAGATATTCCGACACCGTACCCCAGCGCTTGGAGTCTGAGGTCGCCGACAGGGTCGCCATCTGCAGATACTGGTCGGTGATCCGCTTGACGCCGGAAACCTCGACCCCCATCCCCATGCCACCGACGACGAGCGGTTTCTGGTCGATGGTCTTGCGGACGTAGCCCGGCGTGTTGACGTTGGCGATATTGTCCGAGGTCGTCCGCAGGCCGGCCTGCGCGGCCTGCAGCCCGGAGGCCGCAGTCCTGAGGGAAACAGTCAGCGACACTTCTTAGCCCTCCGCCCGGCAAAGCATGACGCCCGACCCGGCCAAATCTGCCGGTAGTCTGGGGAACGCCCGCGCGTAGGATCTAATTTTCTTCAACATTTTCAATGTGGTCCCTTTAGGGCCCCGATGAGCTTGCGATCCGTGGCGCAAGAGCGGCGCCAGTTCTTCGAAGTGACCGGTGAGACCGACCGGGCGGCAGGGACGACCTATCAAGATGGTCAGGCTCGGCAAAAAGCGCCGTGACAACCTGGCGTCAGCGTGCGCGCGCGAGACTAAAAGTCTTTTAAAACAGACGATTAATGGCGCTTGGCCAAGTTGGCGCGGAGGTTGCTGGGCAGGGTGGCGACCCCTTCGTCCGCTGGACCCATGCACCTCATGACCGCGCCCTTGCTCAACGCCTCGACCCTTATGCCCACCGGCCCCGCCGGTGCGGCGGCGGGTCCGCTCGGCGGCGCCGCTGCGACCGGCGGACCGGCGGCGGGCTTCGAAGCCCTGATGGCCGCCTTCTTCGGTGGGCAGGGGGCGGCCGAGCTGGCGCTCGGCGCGAACGGCAAGCCCGTGGCCAAGACCGCCGGCCTGACCAAGGATGGCAAGCACGCCAAGGACGGCAAGGCCGAGGGCGAGGTCGCCGACACCACCACCCCCACCACCGACGCGCAGATCCTGGCCGCCCTGCTGGCCCAGCCCATCGCCGCACCGCTCCCCACCGTCCCCACGACCGCCGATGGCGAAGCCGCGGGCGAAACCCCGGCAGGCGCTCCCGCCACCCCCGCCTTCGGCCCCGTGGTTTCCGACGACGCCCTCGCCCAGACCTTGCAGGCCGGCAAGGCCACCGACGCCAAGACCGCGACCGCCGCCGGCGTCGTGGCCCAGGCCGCCGGCGAAGCGGCCACCGCCGAGGCCTCTGAGGCGCAGGCCGACGCCAAACCCGCCATCCTGGCCGGCGGCGACGCGTCGTCCGTCCTCGACGAGGGCAAGCCCGCCGCCGCGCGTCAGCCGACGGCCGTCGCCCCGCCGCCCCCGCCGGAGGCCGCCGCCCCCCGCCCCGCGACGCCGCCGCCGGCGGCCATCGCCGC
>NZ_JANPJP010000139.1:0-2210 GCF_031425575.1 Phenylobacterium sp. | reverse complement strand
GTCGATGTGGGCGCCGGGATAGACCGAGCCCGCGCCCGCGCCCCCCTGCCCCAGCACGCCGAGACCGTGGGCGTCGTCCACCAGCAGCCACGCGTCATGCGCGCGGGCGAGATCGCTGATGGCGTCCAGGGGCGCCAGGTCACCGTCCATGGAGAAGACCCCGTCGGTGGCGACCAGGCAGCGGGCGGCCGCGCCCCGCCGGGCGGCCAGCTTCTGCGCCAGGTCGGCCCTGTCGGTGTGACGGAAGGCCAGCACGGTCGCGCCGGACAGCTGGGCGCCCGACCAGATGCAGGCGTGGGCCAGCTCGTCGGCCAGGATCAGGTCGCCAGGCCCCATGACGGTGGGAATGATGCCGGCGTTGGCCAGGTAGCCGGAGCCGAAGACACAGGCGGCCTGCTTGCCCTTCAGCGCCGCCAGCCGGACCTCCAGCTCGCCGAACACCGGATGGTCGCCGGTCACCAGCCGCGAGGCCCCGGC
This sequence comes from Phenylobacterium sp., assembly GCF_031425575.1. GTDB lineage: Bacteria > Pseudomonadota > Alphaproteobacteria > Caulobacterales > Caulobacteraceae > Phenylobacterium. Next base: position 1,733 of record NZ_JANPJP010000139.1, on the reverse strand, counting down.
GCCGGCGCCGTAGCGCTCGACCGCCGCCATGGCCGCGGCCTTCACCGCCGGGTGGTGCGACAAGTTCAGATAGTCGTTGCAGGAGAAGGACAGCAGGCGCCGCCCGCCCCGCTCCACCCACAGGCCATCGATCCGGTCGGTGGGAACCAGCCGTCGGCGCAGGCTGCGGCTCTCCAGCTGATCCAGTTTCTCGGCGGCGAAGGCGGTGAGGCTGTCGGTCATCGGGCGCCGATATGCACCGGCTTGGCGGGTGGGGGAAGACCGGGCGCCACGTCATTCGGTTGCACCACCCCGCTTGACATTCCCGGGTTGTAACGGAGACTGAAGCGTCACTATAGGGGTGGACGTGGCGGATCAAACTGCGCCTTCGAGTCTGGAGCAATCGCCGGTTCTGCTGCAGCGGGATCCGCGTATTTCCGCACTGTTCGCCCTGCTGGGGGCCTTGATCGTGCTCTGCGTACTGTTCCTGATGATGGGCGGGGACCGGTGGCTGGGGCTCCCGCCTGGCGAACTTGAGACACGGGCCCCCTACTGCTTCGCTCTCATGTTTATGTGCTTCGCCGCCGCGGGCTGGATCCCGGTCAGCACCCTTCTCAAACCGATCTTGGGTCGGATGACGCCCCCCGGTGGCCAATGAACAGATCGCGCCTCATCAACACCGCCATCTGGGTGCTCGTCGCGGTCTGCGTGACCCTGGGGATCGCGACCGCGATCTCCTACAGGCGGCTGCAGGATCAGGTGACCGCGCTGCGGAGCGAGGCCGCCATGCTGCAGGCCAACAAGGCCATCACGCGAACCGCCTTCACCGACCTGCAGGACCTCCTGCGACAGCCCATCGAAACACCCCAACAGACCTGCGCCAGGATCGTATCGATCCGCGACATCCTGCACGGCATGACCTCTCGACAGCGGGAGGCCCTGGGAGATGACAGCGCGCGCCTGCTGACCTTGGCCACCAACAGCTGCGCGACCCTGGAAGGTGGACTGCTCTCACCCGACTACAGGGCGACCCGCAAGTTCGTGGACGCCTATATCGAAGCTGTGAGCGCCCGGGTTGTCGGCGACTACGCCATAGCCGGCAAGGACTACGACCGGGCTCTTGCGGTTGACGATATCGAGACGGTCGATGCGCAGTGGCGGATACGCGCCCTGGAGGGATCGGCCAACGCGCGGATGCATCTGAAGGACTATGCCAGTGCGCGGGCCAGGCTGGCGGACCTGGCGAGCCTGAGGGCAGCCGACAATGCTGAATCGAAGACCGACTATCGTTTCGTCTTCGAAGGCATCACCCAGATCAAGCTGATGTGCCTGGAGAAGAAGCCGGCCACCGAGGTGTCAGCGAGCCTCACCCAGCTGCGCTCGGACTTCGACGCCTATGAGAAGACCCGGTCAACCCCCGAGCTCCGGAAGTTCGCCGCCGCCGATCGCCTGTTCATCGAACAAGACGCGGAACTCTACCAGACCTGCGACTACGCGAAGCTGTCGCCGGTCAAGGTCGGCGGCTAGAGCATTTTCCGATAAGTGTGAAACGGTTATCGCATCGAAAAATGCTCTAACTTTTTGAATTAGAGCCCTTTGGTCCAGGCCTTGTCTCGCTGAACCGCCTTCGCCCCGGCGGGGTTGGCTCGCGAGATAGTGACACCACCAGCGCCAAAATTTACCCAAGCTTGACCCTGCGGCCCCATAATGGGGCTCGGTTCCGTAAGAGCCTGGAGTACCGCGTACATGTCAGC
>NZ_JANPJP010000138.1:0-3453 GCF_031425575.1 Phenylobacterium sp. | reverse complement strand
TCCGCACCCAGATCGGCCAGGTGCTGGGCACGCCCCGCTACATGAGCCCCGAGCAGGCCCTGGGCCAGGTGGTGGACGGCCGCTCCGACCTCTTCTCGGTGGGGGTGGTGCTGTACGAGCTGATCACCGGCAAGCAGGCCTTTTCCGGGACCAGCGCTGCGACTCTCGCCCTGCAGATCACCCAGCAGAACCCGCCCTCCATCGCCGCCGTGGAGCCGGGCTGCCCGGGTGGCCTGCGCTTCATCGTCGAGAAGCTGCTGGCCAAACGCCCGGAGCGTCGGTTCGCAGACGGCGCGGAACTGGCCCGCGCCCTGGCCCGCGAGGCCAAGGCCTACGAAGCCGTCCACGCCGAGGACTCGGCGCGCCGGAAATACCTGCCCCTGCAGATCCGTCTGACCCTGGGCATGGTGGTGGTCACCGCGGTCGCCCTGGCCATCAGCGTCAGCGCCGTGCTCGACCGCCAGTACCGCGCCATGGAGCGCATGGCGCTCGCCTCGGGCTCCTCGATCTCCGCCTTCGTGGCCAGCAACGCCGCCCTGCCCTCGGTGGAGAACGCCGCGGCCCTGCCGATGGAACAGGACTGGACCCCGATCCAGGCCTTCATCGCCGCCGCCGCCAAGGACCAGTCGGTTCGGTGGATGACCATGGTGGACGCCGAGGGGATCATCCGCGGCGCCAGCGACCCCAAGCTGCTGGGCACGCGCTATCGCCCGCCTGTGGGCGAGGTGGTGGTGCAGCGAAACCGCGACGTGACGGTGACCGACATCAAGCTGGACGACGGACGCGATGGCTTCCGCTTCGTCCATCCCATCCTCTATGCCGACCGCAAGTTCGGCATGATCGAGGTCAGCATCAGCAAGGCCGAGCTGCAGGCCGCCGCCGCCACCTCCCGCAACCTGATGCTGGCGCTCAGCACCCTGATCCTGCTGGTGGTGGGGATGATCAGCTTCACCCTGGCCAAGATGCTCGCCACTCCGGTGCGCCGCCTGAAGCAGGCTCTGCGGGACGCCACCATGGGCGACCTGGATTTCCGCATCTCCCACGCCCGCAAGGACGAGTTCGGCGAGCTCTTCGACGGCTTCAACCTGTTCGCCACTGCCGTGCAGGAACGTCTGGAGGCGGCCGAGCGGCCCTCGGGCGGCCCCCGCGCCCTGGACGAGACCCGCATCGCGCCGACGGTCGCCGAGGCGCAGCCAAAGCCCGCGCCGGCCAAGCCCTCAAGCGCCGAGGGCACGCCCTTCGATCCCGCCTGGCCGCGGCGCTCAGCATAGGGGAGGGACGATGTACATCTGTCGCCTGTTCCACAAGGATCACCCCTTCGAGCAGATCGAGGGGCGGCTGATCGCCGATCTTCCGGTCACCATCGGCCGCGACGTCTCGGCCGACTGGGCCCTGCCCGATCCCGACGGCACGCTGTCGCGCTTGCACTGCAGTCTCGAGATGGTCGACGGCCGGCTGCTGCTGAAGGACACCAGCACCAACGGCACCTTCCTGGCCGACGGCGCGCGGGCGCCGCGCGACCTGCCGGTGGAGATCACCGCCCGCCAGAGCCTGCGGCTGGGCGCCTTCACCATCCTCGTGGAAGAAGCGCTCAACGACGAGGTCGCCAACGCTGGCCTGGCCACCACCCTGCACGCGCCCCTGGCGGCGCAGGTGACGCCCTTGCCGTCCACCTGGACCGATCCGCCGGCCGCGCCGTCGCCCCATCGCGACGCCTCCCTGCTGGAAGCCTTCTGCGACGGCGCCAAGCTGGACGCCTCGGCCCTCTCCTCGGAAGACCCCACCGACCTCATGCGGCGGGTGGGGGCCATCTACCAGCAGACCGTGATCGGCCTGGCGACGCTGATGGCCGACCGCGCCCGGTTCAAGGGCGACCACGAGCTGGAGCGCACCACCATCCGGGCGGCTCAGAACAACCCGTTCAAGTGGGCGCCTACTCGCAAGGTGGCGCAGGATCTGCTGACCGGCGGCGACGCGGCCTTCCTGTCGGACGCCGAGGCGGTGCGGGCCTCCTTCGAAGATCTGAACCAGCACCTCGCGGCCCTGGCCCGGGGCGCCGACGCGGCCGCGGAGGTGGTCCTACAGAGCTTCGCGCCCGAGGCCATCGAAGCGGAGGCCAAGTCGCAAGGCTCCATGCTGCGCAGCCGCCAGGCCATCTGTTGGGACATCCACAATCGCCGCCACGCGGCCTTCACCAACAGCGCCGAGGGAACGCAGGATGACGCCCTCCGGCGCGCCTTCGCCGAGGCCTACAGCCGCGCGACGGACCCCGAGGCTCGGTGAGCGCCCTGGCCCAACCGCCGGAAGCCTCCCCTCTGAGGTTCCGCTCGGTTTCCCGCAGCCACGCCGGCCGCCGGCGCACGGTCAATGAAGACCGATTGCTGGAGCGCGGAGCTCAAACCCTGTGGGCCGTGGCCGACGGCATGGGCGGGCACCAGGCCGGCGATGTCGCCGCCAGCCGGCTCATCGAGGCCCTGTCCCAGGTGGAGCACGGCGCTTCGGGCTATGCCTGCATCGCCGACATCGAGGGCGAGGTGCGCCGCGTGAACGCCGAGCTGTTCGCCGAGCAGGCGGCCTCGGGCGCGACCAGCGGATCGACGGTGGTCACCCTGTTGGCTCACGAGGGCCACTATGCCTGCCTCTGGGCCGGGGACAGTCGCGCCTATCATCTGCGTCAGGGATCGGTGTCGGCCATCACCCGCGACCACAGCGTGGTGCAGGAACTCGTGGACGGCGGGGCCTTGCCCGAGGCCCGTCGCAAATCCCATCCGAGCGCCCACGTCATCACCCGCGCCGTGGGATCTGCACCCTCCATCGACCTGGACCGCCGCTTCGCCCCCATCCAGTCCGGGGACCTCTTCGTGCTGTGCTCTGATGGCCTGACCGCCTGTGTCACTGAGGACGAGCTGGCGGGCATCGACCGCCACGACCTGGCCGGCTCGGCCGACTGGCTGCTGACCACGACCCTGGCCCGTCAGGCGCCGGACAATGTCAGCTTCATCCTCATCGCCGCTGACTGATCCGCCTGTGGGCGGAGCCCGCCGGATCAGTCGGTGGGCGGCATAGATCACCGACGCAGGGCGCGGGTCAGGAGGAATTCGCATTATCAACACAATTGCGAGCGGCTCGCACTATCGGGTGCGTGCGCGTGGCATTTGCTCGACATCGGTGACGGCTGGCGTCAACGCAGCTCGAGACCGGGATCAGGGATTGAGGGACGCGACGGCCTCGGTCTCTGGCGCGACGTCGACCTCGACCTTCAGGGTCTGCACCCCCGGGGCCAGGATGATGCCGTCGATCGGCGCGACGTCGGAATAGTCGCGGCCGACCGCCAGAACAATGTGATCGTTCTCGGCGAGAATCGCGTTGGTGGGATCCAGGCCGATCCAGCCGACCAGGTCGCCACACCAGAGCGAGACCCAGGCGTGGGTGGCGTCGGCGCCCTCCAGCCGG
>NZ_JANPJP010000137.1:0-2479 GCF_031425575.1 Phenylobacterium sp. | reverse complement strand
GCTGGCGGACTGTTCCGGTTCCGCCATGGACGGCACCGAGCTGTTCCTGGTCGAGGGAGACTCAGCCGGCGGCTCGGCCAAACAGGCCCGCAACCGCAAGACCCAGGCGATCCTGCCCCTGCGCGGCAAGATCCTCAACGTCGCCTCCGCCACCGCCGACAAGTTCGGCGGCAACAAGGAGCTCTCCGACCTGTTGCTCGCCCTGGGCGCCCAGGCGGGATCGAAGTATCGCGACGAAGACCTGCGCTACGACCGCATCGTCATCATGACCGACGCCGACGTGGACGGCGCCCACATCGCCAGCCTGTTGATCACCTTCTTCTACCGCACCATGCCCGAGCTGATCCGCGGCGGACGGCTTTATCTGGCGTTGCCGCCGCTCTACCGGATCAGTCACGGCGGCAAGGCGGTTTACGCGCGTGACCCCGAGCACCGCGACGAACTGCTGGCCACCGAGTTCAAGAACAAGAAGCCCGAGATCAGCCGCTTCAAAGGCCTGGGCGAGATGATGCCGGCCCAACTGAAAGAAACCACCATGGACCCGGCGACGCGGACCCTGGCGCGGGTCACACTGCCCCGGTCCGAAGAGGTGGTGGAAGACCTGGTCGAACGCCTGATGGGCCGAAAGCCGGAGGCGCGGTTCCAGTTCATCCAGGAGAACGCGGAGTTCGCGGCGGGGGAGCTGGATATCTGAAGCGGCCAGGAGAGGTAACGTTGTCGAGCCTATCGCCTGACAGGCGGCTTGGCTTCTCGAGACACCGCCAGCCCCAGAAACACCAGCATCGCTCGGTTCAGCCTGACCATGTCCGCATCCTCCAGATGCCCCATCTGCTCGCCGAGCTTGGATTTGGGGACCGTCGTGATCTTGTCGACCATCAGGCGGCTGACGGCCCGCAGGCCGTTGCCTGTGCTCGGCTCGACAACGAGACGAAACAGCGGCGCCTCCACCTCATCCGTGGTGAAGGCGCAGAGGGTGATTGAGGACGTCGCGTCGAACCGGTCGTCCTGCACGATGACCGCCGGACGTGGCTTTCCAGCATAGTCCTGGCCCCCGGCCACCGTCCAGATTTCACCGCGCCGCATCAGTCATTGATCGTGGAGATGGCATCGATAAACGCCTGATCATCGGCGCCTTGGGTGCTGGCTGCGACGGCCACGGACTGGTTGTGCGCTTCGCTCCGGAAGCTCGGCGAGCGGACATCCGGAACCCAGATCTGGATCGGTCGTAGACCTTGTTCGCGCAGACGCTGACGGTGGGCGCGGACCTTTGCGCGGGACGTGAGGGGTGCGGTAGCGACCATGACGGCTCTCCTCGGATCGGGTTACATGTAACCTAGTCATGGGGCGGACGATGCGCAAGCCTTGGGCTTTGCGCCAGCCACCCTACCCCGCCATCACCGCCTCAACCTCCGCCGCCGAGCACCCGAATTCTTCCAGCAGCGCGCGGGTCTGTGCGCCGATGTCCGGAGCCAGGCGCGGCTGGGCCTTGGTTTCCCCCAGCATCTGGAACGGGCTGTCGACCGTGCGCAGGCCGGGGCTGTCCACGATCTCGGGAAACAGGCCGTTGGCCTCGATCTGTTCGTCGGCCAGATGGTCGTAGATCTGGGCCACGATGCCGAAGGTGACATCGCCCGCGCTGAGCACTTTTGCCCAGTGCTCGAACGGCGCCGTCGCGAACAGCGCGTCGAAGCGGGCCACCAGGTCCGGCCCGTTGGCCATGCGCGCCTCGGGCGTGGCGAACAGCGGGTCCTCCAGCCAGCCCGCATGGCCCATGGCGCGGGCCAGCAGCGGCCAGTCGCGGGCCGGGTTGGTGCTGGAGATGATGAACTGGCGGTCATCGGCGCTGCGGTACATCTCGTTCAGCGCGCCGCGAAACCCACGCGGCGGCCGGGTCATTAGCTCGTAGCCGCAGAGCGCGGCCTGCACCTGGCAGCCGTTGGCCCACAGGCCGTTGGCCAGCAGGGAGGTGGTGACCTCCGACCCCTGCCCGGTCATCTGGCGCTTGTAGAGGGCCGTAACGATGGCGCCGTACATAGCCATGGCGGTGGGATGGTCGCCCATGCCGGGCATGGAGCCGGCCGGCTCGGCGTCCGGGCCGGGGCGCACCATGTCCATAAGACCCGACCGGGCCCACCAGGCCGTGGCGTCAAAGCCCGTGCGGTCGCGCTCCGGGCCGTGCTCGCCATAGGGTGTCAGCGAGGCGTAGATCAGCCGGCTGTTCAGGGGCATCAGGTCGCTGGCGCAGACGCCCAGCCGCGCGCGGGCCGGAAACGGCAGGTTGGTGATGAACACGTCCGCCTTTTTCACCAGCGTGTGAAGCACGGCCAGCGCCTCCGGCCGGCGCAGATCCAGGGCCAGGCTTTCCTTGTTGCGCGAGCTCAGCGTCCAGAAATAGTCGACCTCGTCGGGCGTGCCCCGCAGCCGGAAGAGGTTACGATAGGAATCCCCGATCCCCGGCGGCTCGACCTTGATCACCCGC
>NZ_JANPJP010000136.1:0-23587 GCF_031425575.1 Phenylobacterium sp. | reverse complement strand
GCACAAGGCCGACGTGATCCTGCCGGGCGCGGCCTATACCGAGAAGGACGGCCTCTATGTGAACACCGAGGGCCGGGTCCAACTGGGCCAGCGCGCGGTGTTCCCGAAGGGGGAGGGACGTGAAGACTGGTCCATCCTGCGGGCCCTGTCAGACCGCCTGGGCGCGACCCTGCCCTACGACACCTTGGCCCAGCTGCGGGCCAAGCTGTTCGCCGACCACCCGACCTTCGGGCGGATCGACTACGCCCCGGGCGCGGCGGCCTCGGCCATCGACCTTTCGGGGATCGCGGCGGCCGGAACGGCCACCGACGCGCCGCTCGCCAGCTGCGTGCGCGCCTTCCACCTGACCAACCCCATCGCCCGCGCCAGCGTGACGATGGCCGAGTGCGCGGCCGTGGCGGCCGACGCCTCCAAGATCGCGGCGGAGTAGGGGATGGATCCGACCCTCAATTTCTGGGCCACCGAGCTCGGCTGGACCCTGATCACGGTCGGCAAGATCATGCTGATCGTCCTGCCGCTGCTGGTCTGCCTGGCCTTCTTCATGCTGGCCGACCGCAAGATCTGGGCAGGCGTCCAGATGCGCAAGGGCCCCAACGTGGTGGGTCCCTTTGGCCTGCTGCAGTCCTTCGCCGACCTGATCAAGTTCGTGCTGAAGGAACTGGTCATCCCGGATGGCGCCGACAAGACGGTGTTCCTCCTGGCCCCGGTGCTGACCTTCCTGCTGTCCCTGGTGGGCTGGGCGGTGATCCCGTTCGCGCCGGGCTGGGTGCTGTCCAACATCAATGTCGGCGTGCTCTACCTTTTCGCCATCAGCTCGCTGGGCGTCTACGGCATCATTATGGGCGGCTGGGCCTCCAACTCGAAGTACCCCTTCCTCGGCGCCCTTCGCTCCGCCGCCCAGATGGTCTCCTATGAGGTCTCCATCGGCCTGGTGATCATCACGGTCATCCTGCTCAGCGGCAGCATGAACCTCACCACCATCGTCGAGAAACAGGCCGGCGGGTTCTGGAACTGAACTTCCTCGGCGGCGGCCTGCACAACTGGCCCATCGCCATCGTCATGTTCGGCATGGCGGTGATCTTCTTCATCTCGGCCCTGGCCGAAACCAACCGCCCCCCCTTCGACCTGCCCGAAGCCGAGTCCGAGCTCGTGGCCGGCTATCAGGTGGAATATTCCTCCAGCCCGTTCCTGCTCTTCATGATCGGCGAGCTGGTGAACATCGTGCTGATGTGCTCGCTGATCACGGTGCTGTTCTTCGGCGGCTGGCAGGCGCCGATCGACTTCGCGTTCGTCCACCAGTGGGGCGACATGGCGCAGGGCTTCTACGGCCTGATGTGGTTCTTCCTGAAGACCTGCTTCTTCTTCTTCCTGATCGCCATGGCCAAGGCCATCGTGCCTCGCTACCGCTACGACCAGCTGATGCGCCTGGGCTGGAAGGTCTTCCTGCCCATCTCCGGTGTCGCCGTGGTGCTGGTGGCGGCCTGGCGCGTCTTCGGGCCCGTCGCGGCATGAGAATCCTGCTCGTCATCTCCAGCCTGATGCTCTGCGCCGCCTGCGCCAGCGGCGTCACGCCCGATGGCGGCGTGGCGAGCTATGACGCCCTGAAAAAGGCGCGCGACGTATGCCTGGCCAAGGGCGGCGACCTGCAGCTGGCGAAGGAAGGTGATCCCCAGTCCATCACCGCCTACGTCTGCAAACGAAAGTGACCGCGATATGATGCAGCGCATTACCCAGGCCGTGAAAGGCGCGGCCCTGATGGACTTCGTCGGCGCCTTCGGGATGGCCATGAAGTATATGGTCCGCCCCAAGGCCACGGTGCTCTACCCACACGAACGCGGGCCGCAGTCGCCGCGCTTTCGGGGCGAGCACGCCCTGCGCCGCTATCCGAGCGGCGAAGAGCGCTGCATCGCCTGCAAGCTGTGCGAAGCCATCTGCCCGGCCCAGGCGATCACCATCGAGGCCGAGCCCCGCGAGGACGGCAGCCGCCGCACGACCCGCTACGACATCGACATGGTCAAGTGCATCTATTGCGGCCTGTGCCAGGAGGCCTGCCCGGTGGACGCCATCGTCGAGGGCCCGAACATCGAGTTCGCCGTGGAGACCCGCGAAGAGCTCTACTACGACAAGGAACGCCTGCTCGATAACGGGGACCGTTGGGAGCGGCAGATCGCGAAGAATCTGGAACTGGACGCGCCCTACCGGTAAGACCCGGGCGCGATTCCGAAAGCTAATCACCGCGTCGCCGTCAGGCGCCGGTCACTGAAATTGAGGGGCTGAGAAGAGCCGTCATGGCCGTTCACGCGATCGCATTCTATCTGCTGGCGACGGTGACCCTGGTCGCCGGTGTCTGCGTGGTTTCGGCCCGCAGCCCGGTGCACTCGGTGTTGTTCCTCATCCTGGCCTTCTTCTCCGCCGCGGGCCTGTTCGTGATGCTCGGCGCCGAGTTCCTCGCCATGCTCCTGGTGGTCGTCTATGTCGGCGCGGTCGCGGTGCTGTTCCTCTTCGTCGTCATGATGCTGGATGTCGACTTCGCCTCCCTGCGGCAGGGCTTCGCCCGCTACATGCCCCTGGGCGCCGGTGTCGCCGGCATCCTGGCCTTCGAGATGATCCTGGTCTCCACCGCCGTCTCGACGGGCGGGGCGGCGCGGCTCAACGACACGCCGCAGGCCTCGGACGCGGACATCTCCAACGCCGAGACCATCGGGCGGGTGCTCTACACCGACTACATCTACTTCTTCCAGGCGGCGGGTCTGGTGCTCCTGGTGGCCATGATCGGCGCCATCGTGCTGACCCTGCGCCATAAGCCCGGCGTGCGCCGGCAGGTGATCGCCGACCAGGTGGCGCGCGGTCCTGCGACCGGCATGCGGGTCATTTCCATCAAACCCGGCGCGGGGATCGACGAATGAGCATCGGGCTCGCCCATTACCTGGCGGTCGCCGCGATCCTGTTCACCATCGGGGTGTTCGGGATCTTCGTGAACCGCAAGAACATCATCGTCATCCTGATGTCGATCGAGCTCATCCTGCTCGCGGTGAACATCAACCTGGTGGCCTTCTCGGTCTATCTGCACAACGTGACGGGGCAGATTTTCGCCATGTTCGTGCTGACCGTCGCCGCGGCCGAGGCCGCGGTCGGCCTGGCCATCCTGGTGACCTTCTTCCGCAACCGCGGCGACATCGCCGTGGACGACGTCTCCGTGATGAAGGGTTGAGGACCCGAGCATGACTCCTCAGCTTCTCGTCACCATCGGGGTGTTCGCGCCCCTGATCGCCGCCTTGATCGCCGGCCTGTCCGGTCGCCGCATCGGCAATGTCGCCTCGATGGCGATCACCACGGGCTCCCTATTCCTGTCCTGCGCCATCGCCTGGACCGCCTTCCATGGGGTGATCTGGGGCGACTGGCCGGCCAAGTTCACCGTCCACCTGTTGCCCTTCATCAATATCGGTGACTTCCAGTCCAACTGGTCGATCCGCATCGACACCCTGTCGGCCGTCATGCTCGTGGTGGTGACCAGCGTCTCGTCGCTCGTGCACCTCTACTCCTGGGGCTACATGGCCGAGGACCCGTCCAAGCCGCGGTTCTTCGCCTATCTGTCGCTGTTCACCTTCGCCATGCTGGCGCTGGTCACCGCCGCCGACTTCATGCAGCTGTTCTTCGGCTGGGAAGGGGTGGGCCTGGCCTCCTACCTGCTGATCGGTTTCTGGTTCCACAAGCCGACGGCCAACGCCGCCTCCATCAAGGCCTTCGTGGTCAACCGAGTGGGGGACTTCGGTTTCGCGCTCGGCATCATGACCGTCTTCTGGATGTTCGGCACGATCGAGTTCGCCGAGATCTTCCCGCGGGTGACCGAGTTCGCCAGCACCGGCTGGTTCTTCGCCGGTCAGTGGTTCCACGCTGTGGACCTCGCCTGCGCCCTGCTGTTCGTGGGCGCCATGGGCAAGTCGGCACAGTTCTTCCTGCACACCTGGCTGCCGGACGCCATGGAGGGCCCGACCCCGGTCTCGGCCCTGATCCACGCCGCCACAATGGTGACGGCCGGCGTCTACATGGTCTGCCTGCTGTCGCCGATGTTCGAGTACGCGCCGGTCACCAAGCAGATCGTCACCCTGGTGGGCGCCATCACCGCCCTGTTCGCGGCGACCGTCGGCCTGGCCCAGAACGACATCAAGCGGGTCATCGCCTATTCGACCTGTTCGCAGCTCGGCTACATGTTCTTCGCCGCCGGCGTGGGCGCCTATCAGGCCGCCATGTTCCACCTCTTCACCCACGCCTTCTTCAAGGCGCTGCTGTTCCTGGGCGCAGGCTCGGTGATCCACGGCATGCACCATGAGCAGGACATGCGGAAGATGGGCGGCCTGTGGAAGTACCTGCCGGTGACCTACGCGGTCATGACCATCGGCACCCTTGCCATCACCGGCTTCGGCATTCCCGGGACCGATTTTGGCCTCGCGGGTTTCTTCTCCAAGGACACCATCATCGAGGCGGCCTACGCCGCGGGCGAGCACAATCCGGTGGCCTTCTTCGCCTTCCTGGTCAGCCTCAGCGCGGCGGGCCTGACAGCCTTCTATTCCTGGCGTCTGGCCTTCATGACTTTCCACGGCAAGGCCAAGTGGGCGCATGATGATCACGCCCACGCCGACCACGCCCATGGCGCCGACGACCACGCCAGCGCGGCCCAGATCGAGACCCACAGCGAGCCGCTGCCGGACGACCACCATGACGCCCACGGCCATCATGGGGCCCACAAGCCCCACGAGAGCCCGCTGGTGATGCTGGTCCCGCTGGCGCTCCTGGCGGTCGGCGCGGTGTTCGCCGGCTACGCCTTTGTCGAGGCCTTCGTGGGCGATGATCGCAACGCCTTCTGGCGCGGCGCCATCTTCAACGCCCCCACCAACCAGGTGCTCGAGCACGCCCACCACTCGCCGACCTGGCTGCACTGGGCGCCGCTGGTGGTCTCGGCCATCGGCTTCGGCGCGGCCTGGTTCTACTACATCGCCAATGAAGGCATGGGCGCGCGGATCGCCGCCAAGAAGGGCCCGTTGTGGAGCTTCCTCTACAACAAGTGGTACTTCGACGAGCTCTATGAGGCGACCTTCGTGCGCGCCACCCGGCTGCTGGGCGACCTGTTCTGGAAGGTCGGCGACCAGAAGATCATCGATGGTCTCGGCCCCGACGGCGTCTCGGCGGTGTCCTACGACGTCGGCCGCCGGGCAGGTCTGCTGCAGACCGGCTACGTCTATCACTACGCCTTCGTCATGCTGTTGGGCGTGCTGGGTCTGCTGACCTTCGCCGTCTTCCAGTGGCAGGCCTGAGGGGGAGTGAGATCATGACTGGCCTGCTTTCCCTGATCACCTACGCGCCGCTGCTCGGCGTGGCCGCCATCCTGGTGCTGCGCTTCTTCGCCAAGAGCGAAGACGAGAAGACCGTCAGCGCCGGCAAGTGGATCGCCCTGGTCACCACCCTGGCGACGCTCGCCCTTTCCATCGTGCTGGTCGCGGAGTTCGACCCGGCGAATCCGGGCTTCCAGTTCGTCGAGGACGCCAACTGGTTCGCCGGCATTCACTACCGCATGGGCGTGGACGGGATCTCGATCCTGTTCGTCCTGCTGACCGCCTTCCTGATGCCGATCTGTATCGCGGCCTCGTGGAAGTCGATCGAGACCCGCGTGCTGGAATACATGATCGCCTTCCTGGTCCTGGAGACCCTGGTGATCGGCGTCTTCTGCGCCCTGGACCTGGTCCTGTTCTACGCCTTCTTCGAGTTCGGCCTGGTGCCCATGTTCCTGATCATCGGCATCTGGGGCGGCAAGCGCCGGGTCTACGCGGCCTTCAAGTTCTTCCTCTACACCCTGCTGGGCTCCGTCCTGATGCTGGCGGCCATCCTCGGCATGATCGGCATCGCCGGGACCTCCTCGATCCCCGAGTTGATGGTCTACAAGTTCGACCCCGCCCTGCAGACTTGGCTGTGGCTGGCCTTCTTCGCCTCCTTCGCGGTGAAGATGCCCATGTGGCCGGTCCACACCTGGCTGCCCGACGCCCACGTCGAGGCGCCCACGGCGGGCTCGGTGATCCTGGCCGGCATCCTGCTGAAGATGGGCGGCTATGGCTTCCTGCGCTTCAGCCTGCCGATGTTCCCGCAAGCCTCGGAGTTCTTTACCCCGCTGGTCTTCGCCCTCAGCGTCATCGCCATCATCTACACTTCCCTGGTCGCCTTCCGTCAGACCGACATCAAGAAGCTGATCGCCTATTCGTCGGTGGCCCACATGGGCTTCGTGACCATGGGCATCTTCGCCGGCAATGAGGCTGGCGTGCAGGGCGCGATCTTCCAGATGCTGAGCCACGGGGTGATCTCCGGCGCGCTCTTCCTCTGCGTCGGGGTCGTCTATGACCGCATGCACACCCGCGAGATCGCCTTCTACGGCGGGCTGGTGAACCGCATGCCCTGGTATGCGGCGGTGTTCATGCTCTTCACCATGGGCAATGTCGGCCTGCCGGGCACCTCGGGCTTCGTGGGCGAAATCCTCACCATGACCGGCGCCTACGGCGTCTCCACCTGGACGGCCATCTCCGCCGCCAGCGGCGTCATCTTCTCGGCGGTCTATGCGCTCAGCCTCTATCGCCGCGTCATCTTCGGGGAATTGACCAATCCGGCCCTGGCCGAGATCAGCGACCTCGACTGGCGCGAGGTGGCCATCTTCGCGCCGCTGATCGCCTCGACCCTCTATCTCGGTATCTATCCGGCCGCCGTCTTCGACCTGACCCAGGCGTCGGTCGACAACCTCGTCGCGCTCTACAGCGCGGCCATCGGCGCCTAGGGGCCTCTCCATGACCTTCTCCGCCGATATCGCCCTTGCCGGTCCTGAGCTGACCCTGGCCATCGCGGCCCTGGTGCTGCTGGTGTTCGGGGCCTTCGCGCCACGCGCCACCACGGTGATGACCCTGGGCTCGGTCGCCGCCCTGGCGATCGCTGGCTATTACGCAGCCTTCGGGACCCAGGGCCGCGGCTTCGCGGGCGGCCTGGTGGCCGACGACGCCTCGGCCTTTAGCCAGGTGGCCATCTTCATCGCCAGCGCCATCGCCATCCCCCTGGGCCAGAAGTGGTTCGCCCAACGCAACATCCGCAACTTCGAGTTCCCGGTCCTCATCCTGCTGGCCGCGCTCGGCATGGCCATGATGGTCTCGGCCGGCGACCTGATCTCGCTCTATATCGGCGTCGAACTGCAGTCCCTGGCCCTCTACGTGCTAGCCGCCATGCACCGCGACGACGCCAAGGCGTCGGAGGCGGGGTTGAAGTACTTCGTGCTGGGCGCCCTGTCGTCGGGCCTGCTGCTCTACGGCGCCTCGCTGATCTACGGTTTCGCCGGTTCCACCAAGTTCGATGAGATCGCCGTGGCCGTTCAGGCCGGGGCAGGGACGGGCGTGCTGTTTGGTCTGGTCTTCCTGATCTGCGGCCTAGCGTTCAAGGTCTCGGCCGCCCCGTTCCACATGTGGACCCCCGACGTCTACGAAGGCGCCCCGACCCCGGTCGTGGCCTTCTTCGCCGGTGCGCCGAAGCTGGCCGCCATGGTGCTGTTCGCCCGCGCCCTGAGCGAAGGCTTCTCCGGCGCCTCGGCCCAGTGGGGCCAGGTGCTGGTGATCATCGCCCTGCTGTCCATCGGGGTCGGCGCCTTCGCCGGTCTGGCCCAGAACAACCTCAAACGCCTCTGGGCCTATTCCTCGATCGCCAATGTCGGCTACGCAGTCCTGGGCCTGGCCTCAGGCACCGCCGAGGGCGTGCAGGCCATGCTGGTCTTCATGGTGCTCTACATGGTCGACGTGACCGGGTTCTTCGCCTGTCTTGCAGCCCTGTCGCGGGCCGGCAAGCCGATGGAGACCATCCAGGACATGGCCGGCCTGATGAAGGAACGTCCCGGCATCGCCCTGGCCATGACCGCCTTCTCGCTGTCGGCCCTGGGTCTGCCGCCGTTCTCCGGCTTCTGGGCCAAGTTCTACGTCTTCAAGGCGGCCATCAACTCCGGTCTCGGCGTCGCCGCCGTGATCGGGCTCGTGGGCAGTGTCGTGGCGGCCTATTATTACCTGCGCCTGATCAAGGTGATGTGGTTCGACGGCGGCGTCGGCGGGACCGATACGCCGCCCGCCGAGGCCAAGACCATCGCCATCGCCGCGGCCCTGTTCTCCTTCCCGCTGGTGCTCGGCGCCCTGGTCTTCATCGACCCGCTGGCCAAGGCCGCGGCGGCCGCCTTCGGCCTGGCCTAGGTGACGATTCCGCCGATCGAGTCCTACGACGAGATCGATTCCACCAACGCCGAGGCGCGTCGTCGCGCCGAGGCCGGTGAAACCGGACCCGTCTGGATCACGGCCCTGACCCAGACCGCCGGCCGGGGCCGCCGGGGACGCGACTGGCAGACCAAGCTCGGCAACCTGGCCGCCACCCTTCTGTTCGCCACCGAAAAGCCGGCGGGGGAGGCTGCCCAGATTTCCTTCGTCGCCGCCCTGGCCGCCGCCGATCTCGCCGAGACCTGCCTGGGTCCCGGCCCGGCGACGGTGAAGTGGCCCAACGACCTGCTGGTGCACGGCCGCAAGGCCGTCGGCATCCTGGTGGAGTCGGGCCCGCTGCCGGACGGCCGCATCTGGCTGGCGGTGGGCATCGGCGTCAATCTGGCCCACGCCCCGCAGGATGTGGAGCGCCCGGCCGCGGCCTTCGCCGAATTCATGCCGGGTCCGCCGCCGTCACCGCGAGCGGCCCTCGACGTCCTGGCCCTGGCGTTCGAACGCTGGCGCGCGGCCTGGGAGCAGGACGGTTTCGCCCCCATCGCCAGGGGCTGGACCGAGCGCGCCCACGGCCTGGGCCAACCCTGTGAAGCCCGACTGCCCAACCAGACCCATCGCGGTGTCGCCGAGGGGCTGGATGCCGATGGGGCGCTGCGCCTGCGGCTGGACGACGGTGCGGTTCTGCGGATAACCGCCGGCGACGTTTTCTTCGGAGAGGCCTAGAGATGCTGCTCGCCATCGAACAGGGCAACACCAACACGCTCTTCGCCGTGCACGACGGGACCAGCTGGATCGCCCAATGGCGGGCGGCCACCGATTCCAGCCGCACGGCCGACGAATATGCTGTCTGGCTGTCCCAACTGCTCAATATGGCGGGGCTGCAGTTCGGCGTGCTGGATAGCTGCATCATCTCCAGCGTGGTGCCGCAGTCGATCTTCAACCTGCGCAATCTCTCGCGCCGCTACTTCCACGTGGAGCCCCTGGTCATCGGCGAGAACGCCGACCTGGGTATCCCGATCCGCATCGACAAACCGTCGGAGGCCGGCGCCGACCGCCTTGTGAACGCAATCGGGGCGCATATCGTCTATCCGGGGACGCTGATTGTCATCGACTCCGGCACCGCCACCACCTTCGACGTGATCGCCGCGGACGGCGGGTTCGAGGGCGGCGTGATCGCGCCAGGCATCAATCTGTCGATGGAAGCCTTGCACAGTGCGGCGGCGAAACTGCCCCGCGTCGCCATTCAGAAGCCCCAGCGCGTGCTGGGCAAGGACACAGTCGGAGCCATGCAGTCAGGCGTTTTCTGGGGCTATGTCGCCCTCATCGAGGGGCTCATCGCCCGTCTCAAGGCCGAGTGGGGCGAACCCATGACCGTCGTGGCCACGGGCGGCGTCGCCAGTCTGTTCCATGGCGCGACCCTGGCCATTGACCATTTCGATCCGGACTTGACCATTCGCGGCATGCTGGAAATCTCACGGCGCAACCCGCGCCCCGCGGCGGTGACCTGATGGCCCAGATCAAGGCGAAAGCCGACGACGAACTCGTTTTCCTGCCGCTCGGCGGCTCGAACGAGATCGGCATGAACTTCAACCTCTACGGCTACGGCCCACCGCATGCGCGCAAGTGGATCGTGGTCGACCTCGGCATCACCTTCGGTGACCAGACCACGCCTGGCGTCGAGATCATCCTGCCGGACCCTACCTTCCTGGAGGCGCACAAGAAGGACATCCTGGGGATCGTCCTGACCCACGCCCACGAGGACCATATCGGCGCCGTCGCGCGCCTTTGGCCGCGCCTGCGCGGGCCGCTCTACGCCACCCCCTTCACCGCCTTCCTGCTGCGCGAGAAGCTGCGGGAAAACCCGGCCGCCGCCGACGCGGTGATCACCGAGGTTCCCCTGGGCGGCAAGGTGACGCTGGGTCCCTTCGAGATCGACCTGATCACCCTGACCCACTCGATCCCCGAGCCCAACGGCCTGGCGATCCGCACCCCGCTCGGCACCATCCTGCACACCGGCGACTGGAAGATCGATCCGGACCCCGTCCTCGGCAGCGTCACCGACGAAGACGCCATCCGCAAGCTGGGGGACGAGGGCATCCTCGCCATGGTCTGCGACTCGACCAATGTCTTCGTCGACGGCACGGCCGGCTCCGAGGCTGATGTCCGCGACGCCCTGGGCGACCTGATCAAGGGCCTGCACCACAAGGTGGCCGTGGCCTGTTTCGCTTCCAACGTGGCCCGGATGGACTCCGTGATCCGCGCCGCCGAGGCCGCCGGCCGCCGGGTCTGCCTGGTGGGCCGCTCCATGCACCGCATGTCGGCGGCCGCCAAGTCGGTCGGTATGATGGCCGATCTGAAGCCCTTCATCGCCGACAACGAGGCCCGGGATTTCCCCGAGGACCGGATCCTCTATCTCTGCACCGGCAGCCAGGGTGAGGCGCGGGCGGCTCTGTTCCGTATCGCCGACGGCTCGCACCCCTTCGTCAAGCTGGGGCAGGGGGACGCCTGCATCTTCTCCTCCCGCGTCATCCCCGGAAATGAGGTGCCGATCCGCGCCCTGCAGAACCGCCTCGCCGACCGCGGCGTGCGCCTCTACACCGAGCGCGACCATCCCGGCATCCACGTCTCCGGGCACCCGTGCCGCGACGAACTGGCCCAGATGTACGCCTGGGCGCGGCCCGAGATCGCCGTCCCCACCCACGGCGAGCGCCGCCACCTTCTCGAGCACGCCGCCTTCGCCAAGGACCTGCAGGTCCCGCAGACCGTCTCGCCCCGCAACGGCGACATGGTCCGCCTGGCGCCTGGCCGCGCCGAGATCATCGACGAGGTCCAGGCCGGCCGCATCTATGTCGATGGCGGCATGCTGACGCCGGAGAACGGCGACGCCCTGCGCGAACGCCGCCACGCCGCCTTCAACGGCATGCTGGCGGTCTCCGTCGCCCTCGACCCGCGGGGCAAGATCGTCTCCGGGCCGCAGGTCCGGGCCCTCGGTCTTCCCGCCGAGGAAGACTACCCCATGGAAGACATGATGGACGACCTGGCTGAAGAGGCCGAGCGCGCCCTTGACCGTCTGAAGGGCGCCGATCGGGACGACGACGAGGCCATCGAGAAGGCCATCTCGCGGGCGGTGAAAAAGGCCAGCCAGCGGGTCTGGGGCCGCCGTCCTGTCGTCGAGACCACGGTGCTGCGGATCTAACTTCCCGACCGCTCGGACTTGTTTCGAGCCTTGGCTATGGTTTGATGTCTCCCGGCTCGCCGCCCGCGAGCCCCGCGAGGGCGCGCGCCACGACGCGCCCCGCACCAGGGAGGGCGTCTGAATGTCCGCATTCGCCGGCGTACGCATCGTCGACTTCACCCAAGGCCTGGCCGGGCCCATGGCGGCCATGCTGATGGGGGACTTCGAGGCCGACATCATCAAGGTCGAGCCGCCGCAGGGCGACCGGATGAAGGATCATCCCGGCTACCTGACCTGGAACCGCAACAAGCACCTGCTCACCCTGGATCTCGCCACCGAGGTCGGGATGGCGGAGGCGCGGGCCTTGATCGCGCGCGCTGACGTCGTCCTGTTCGATCACCACCCCGGCAAGCTCGAGGCCCTCGGCCTGGACGCCCGGACGATCACGCAGGCCCACCCCCACCTGATCCACGCCTGGATGCCGCCCTACGGCACGACCGGATCCTGGAGCCAGCTCCCGTCGCACCACAGCCTGCTGACCGCGCTCAGCGGCGTCGCCTTCCGGCAGGGCGCCTATTCCGACCAGCCGGTCCATCTGATCCTGCCGCTCTGCCACTATGGGCAGGCCGTGATGGGCGCCGCCGCCATCAGCGCCGCCCTCCTCGAACGCCACCACAGCGGCAAGGGCCAGGCGGTGACCGTCAGCGGCCTGCACGGCGTCTCCGAGGTGACCGGTCCGGTCCGGGTGCTCTCCGACCCACCCCTGCCGCGCGGCGCGCCTTTGGGAGCCTCGCCCAGCTACCGGCTTTACGAGTGCGGCGATGGCCAGTGGTTCTTCCTGGCGACCCTGTTCGTGGCCTTCTACCACCGCGCCATCCAGGCCCTGGGGCTTGGCGACCACTGGGAGACCTTCGCGTCGGACCCATTGCTGGCCCGCGAGGCTCTGAAGGCGGTGTTCAAGACCCGCCCGCGCGCCGAATGGCTGGAACTCCTCCAGGCCAACGGCGTCCCCTGCGCGCCGGTCGGGCCCCGCGAGCCCTGGTTCGCGGGCGAGGCCGTGGCCGCCGCCGAGGCCCGTGTGACGCTGGAGCATCCAGAGCTCGGTCCTGTGCACATGCCCAATGTGCCCTCGCGCCTGTCGGTCACCCCCGGTTCGGTGCGCCACCTGGCCAAGCCCCTCAACGGCCACGCCTGGCCTGAGCGGCGCCATCCCCAACCCACCGGCGCCAATGATCGGCCGCAGCCGCTGTCGGGGATCAAGGTGCTGGACCTGGGCACGGTCATCGCCGGCGCCCATGCCGGCGGGGTCCTGGCCAATCTTGGCGCCGACGTGATCAAGATCGAACCGATCGAAGGCGACCCCTTCCGCAGCAACGGCGGCGGCTTCATGGCCTACAGCCGGGGCAAGCGAGGCCTGGGCATCGACCTCAAGCAGCCCGCCGCCCGGGAGATGTTCTTCGACCTGGTGCGCGGCGCCGACGTCATTCTCGACAACTATCGCTTCGGGGTGCGCGAACGCCTGGGTATCCATTATGCGGCGCTCAAGGCGATCAATCCGCGCATCGTCTCCTGCTCGATCAACGCCTATGGCGACAAGGGCGCCCGCGCCGTCCTGCCGGGCTTCGACCCGCTGCTGCAGGCCGAGGGCGGGATGATGGCGGCCCAGGGCGGGGAGGGGGAGCCGGTCCTCCACACCATTCCCGTCAATGACGTGGCCACCGCCGCCGTGGTCGCCTTCTCCATCATCGCCGCGCTCAACGCCCGGGAGACAACCGGGGCGGGGCAGGAGGTGGTCACCAGCCTGATGGCCCAGAGCCTGACCTTCCAGCTCGGCGAGGTCACCATCTATGAAGACCGCCCGCAAAACGACGTCGGCGCCCAGGACTGTCTCGGGCTCCGCGCCCTGCATCGCTACTACCAGTGCGCCGACGGCTGGATCGCCCTGGTCTGCGAGACGAAGGCAGAGGCCGATAGCGTCTGCGGCGCTTTGCACATCCCCCTGCCGGCCAATGCGCTCACCGCGCCGCGGGACGGTCACCTGGCCCGCGCCCTGGAACTGGCCTTCGCCGCCCGCATGCGCGACGGCGTCCTGGCCGAACTGCTGGCCCAGGGCGTGCCCTGCGCGCCGGTTCTGCGCGGCTACGAGGCCTTCGAGAGCGAATGGCTGTGGGAGAACGACGTCTTCGAGGTCTGGCGGCACCCGCGCCTGGGGGACATGCTTGGCGTGCGCGCCTATGCCGACTTCGCCCGCGGCGCCAGCGGCTTCCAGCGCCCGACCCCGGATCTCGGCCAGCACAGCGGCGAACTGCTGGAGGAGATGGGCTATTCGCACGCCCGCATCGCCGAGCTGCTGGCCGCAGGCGCCATCTTCGGCCCCGCCGCCAACCTGGCCCACCTGCGCGACGGGGGGACGGCGCTGTTCACCCAGTGAGCGCAATCGGCGAAGTGGTATCCGGTTCGCCGGCCAATTGCGCGACCAGGAAGGGGACTGGCGCGCCGTGGCCGCGGAAGCCGTGAAGACGCTCCCCTAACCCGGCGGAAGTCGTCTATACCGCCCTCGCAGAGCGCGAGGCGGACGACATGATCGGAAGACTGAACCATGTGGGGGTCGCCACCCCCTCCATCGACGAGGCGGTGAAGGTCTATCGCGACCTGCTGGGCGCCACCGCCATCGGCGAGAAGTTCGCCCTGCCCGAGCAGGGTGTCTGGGTCTGTTTCGTCGACACCCCCAACAGCCAGATCGAGCTGATCGAGCCCTATGGCGAGACCTCCCCGATCCTTAGCTTCCTCGCCAAGAACCCCTCCGGGGGCCAGCACCACATCTGCTTTGAGGTGCCTGACATCCTCGTGGCCCGCGACGACATGCGCGCCAAGGGCGCCACGGTGCTGGGAACTGGTGAGCCGCGCATGGGCGCCCATGGCGTGCCGGTGATCTTCATCCATCCCAAGAACATGGGCGGCGTCCTGGTCGAACTCATGGAAACCCCCAAGGGAGCCCACGGATGACCTGGTTCACCGGCTTCGCCATCTACTTCACCATCTGGTGGGTGGTGCTGTTCGCCGTCCTGCCCCTCGGGGTGACCAGCCACGCCGAGGCCGGGATCGACAAAGGCGACGGCGGCGATCCGGCCGCGCCGGTGGATCCCAAGATCAAGAAGAAATTCATCACCACCACCTGGGTTTCGGCGATCGTCTTCGTGGTCCTGTGGCTATTGCTGCACTTCAAGGTCATTCCGCTGCCCAACCTGCCCTCCGGCCTGGGCTGATTGCCCAGAGCCTCAGCGTCGCAGCCTCTGCGCGCTTAAAGTATAGGCGAAACGCATTCGGTCACCCTGGCCGCGCGTAACGCCTTCGTCGGGTGACGTAACCCAGGTTACCAAGAGCCACATCGCGGGCGGCCGAAGGCCGCTCGTGGCGTTTTCCCCGACGACGAGAAGGCCGCCCGCCTCCCTGGGCGGCCTTCTTTTCATCCAGCTTCGTTGCCAAGGTCCAAGCGCAGCGGCTATCAGGGCCGTTGATCTGAACCTCGTCCGGGAATCTCCGCCAGATGCGTCTTTCGCGTTACTTCATGCCGACGCTTCGGGAAGCTCCCTCCGACGCCCAGGTGGTCAGCCACCAGCTCATGCTGCGCGCCGGCATGATCCGCCAGGAGGCCGCCGGCATCTATGCCTGGCTGCCGCTGGGCCTGCGGGTGCTGAAGAAGATCGAGCAGATCGTCCGCGAGGAAATGGACCGGGCCGGCGCCATCGAGGTGCTGATGCCCACCCTGCAGCTCGCCGACCTGTGGCGCGAGAGCGGCCGCTATGAGGACTACGGCGACGAGATGCTGCGCATCACCGACCGCCACAAGCGCGACCTGCTCTACGGCCCCACGGCCGAGGAGGTGATCACCGATATCTTCCGCGCCTATGTGAAGAGCTACAAGGACCTGCCCAAGAACCTCTACAACATCCAGTGGAAGTTCCGCGACGAGCGCCGTCCCCGGTTCGGCGTCATGCGCGGTCGCGAGTTCCTG
The DNA here is from genome assembly GCF_031425575.1 of Phenylobacterium sp. Lineage (GTDB taxonomy): Bacteria > Pseudomonadota > Alphaproteobacteria > Caulobacterales > Caulobacteraceae > Phenylobacterium. The sequence continues at coordinate 8,127 of NZ_JANPJP010000136.1, read as the reverse complement.
ATGAAGGACGCTTATTCCTTCGACATCGACGAGGCCGCGGCGCGCAAGTCCTACAACCGCATGTTCATCGCCTATCTGAACACCTATGCGCGGATGGGCCTGAACGTGGTGCCCATGAAGGCCGACCCTGGCCCCATCGGCGGCGACCTGTCCCACGAGTTCATTATCCTGGCCGACACTGGCGAGAGCCAGGTCTTCTGCCACAAGGACCTGGTGGAGATGGGCGCGCCCGGCGACGTCGACTGGGACGGCGATCTCCAGCCCCTGGTGGAGCAGCGTACCAACCTCTACGCCGCCACCGAGGAGATGCATGACGAGGCCGCCTTCGCCGCCGTGCCCGAGGACAAGCGCCTCTCGGCCCGCGGCATCGAGGTGGGCCACATCTTCTATTTCGGCGAGAAGTACTCCAAGCCCATGAAGGCCAACGTGGCCGGGCCCGACGGCCAGGACCGCCCCATCCACGGCGGCTCCTACGGCGTCGGCGTCTCACGTCTGACGGGCGCCATCATCGAGGCCAGCCACGACGAGGCCGGCATCATCTGGCCCGACGCCGAGGCGCCCTTCGGCGTGGCGGTGATCAACCTGCGCCCCGGCGACGCCGGAACCGATGAGGTGTCCGAGAGCGCCTACCAGGCCCTGATCGCGGCGGGCAAGGACCCCCTGCTGGACGACAGCGACCAGCGCCCGGGCGCCAAGTTCGCGGCCATCGATCTGGTGGGCATCCCCTGGCAGTTGGTCGTCGGCCCCAAGGGCGTCGCCGACGGCACAGTGGAGATCAAGCGTCGCGCCACCGGCGAGAAGCAGACCCTGCCGCTGGAGCAGGCGCTCAAGGTCATCTGCGCGTGAGCAACCCGACCCTGGGAGGCAGCGGCCAGCCCTTCGGGGTCTGGGAGCGCACCGTCGCGGGCCGCTACCTGCGCGCCAAGAAGAGCCAGGGCGGCGTCGCCCTGATCTCCATCATCTCCTTCATCGGCATCACGCTCGCCGTCGCCGTGCTGATCATCGTGATGAGCGTGATGAACGGTTTCCGCTCCGAGCTGCTGAACCGCATCCTCGGCTTCAACGGCCACGTCTATGTGGCCGGCGGCGTGCTGCAGACCCCAGAGCGCGACCCCATGGTGGTGCGCCTGCGCGCCCTGCCGGGTGTGATCCAGGCCGCCCCGGTCATCGAGGCCCAGGCCATGGCGCTCGGCATGGGCCAGATCAGCGGCGCCATCGTGCGCGGCCTGTCGCCTGCCGACCTCAAGGCCACCGAGATCATCTCCACCAACATCGTCTCGGGCTCGCTGGAGGGCTTCGGCGACGGCGAGTATGGCGGGGACATGATCCTAGTGGGCGACGACCTGGCCCGTAACCTGGGGGTCCAGGCCGGCGACGCCCTGACGCTGATTTCCCCCACCGGCGGGGCCACGGCCTTCGGGGCTACGCCGCAGCGCAAGTCCTACACCGTGGCCGGCACCTTCAAGGTGGGGATGAGCCAGTACGACCAGGCCTTCATCTACATGCCGCTCGCCCAGGCCCAGCTGTTCTTCGGACGCGACACCGGGGTCGACTTCGTGGAGATGAAGCTCGCCGATCCCGACCAGGCCGTGGACATGAAGCCCGCCGTCGCCCGCGCCGCCGGCCCGGCCTCCATCGTCACCGACTGGACCCAGAAGAACGCCTCCTACTGGGGCGCCCTGCAGGTGGAGCGGAACGTCATGTTCCTGATCCTCACCATGCTGCTGTTCATCGCCGCCATGAACATCATCTCGGGCCTGGTGATGCTGGTGAAGAACAAGAGCCGTGACATCGCCATCCTGCGCACCATGGGGGCGGGGCAGGGGAGCATCCTGCGCATCTTCTTCATGACCGGCGCCACCATCGGCATCCTCGGCACCGCCACGGGCCTGCTGATCGGGGTGCTGTTCTGCACCTTCATCGGCGAGATCCAGCAGTTCGTGGAGTGGGCCACCGGCGCCCAGGTGTTCAATTCCGACGTCTATTTCCTCACCCGCGTGCCCGCCAAGATCGACTGGCTGGAGGTCGGCGGCATCACCGGCGGCGCCCTGGTGATGACCTTCATCGCCAGCCTGCCGTCGGCCTGGCGCGCCTCGCGTCTCGATCCCGTGGAGGCGCTTCGCTATGAGTGAGTCCCACGCCGACCAGGTCCTGGCCATCCGTGGCCTGACCCGCACCTATCAGACCGGCGACAAGACCCTGACGGTGCTCAACGAGGCCGACCTCGACGTCATGCCGGGCGAGGTCGTGGGCCTGATCGGCCCCTCGGGCTCGGGCAAGTCCTCGCTGCTGCACGCCGCGGGCCTGCTGGAGCGGCCGACCGCCGGCCAGATCTTCATCGAGGGCCGCGACTGCTCCAACCTCAGCGACCGGGTCCGCACCCGGGTTCGCCTGCACACCATCGGCTTCGTCTACCAGGCCCACCACCTGCTGCCGGAGTTCTCGGCCCTGGACAATGTGGCCCTGCCGCAGATGATCGCCGGGACCCCGCGCAAGGCCGCCCGCGAGCGCGCCTTCTTCCTGCTGGAACAGCTCGGCCTCGCCGAACGGGTCAAGCACCAGCCGGCCCAGCTCTCCGGCGGCGAACAGCAGCGCGTGGCCATCGCACGAGCCCTGGCCAACTCGCCCCGCCTCCTGCTGGCCGACGAACCCACCGGCAACCTCGACCCGCACACCTCGGCGGCGGTGTTCGAGAACCTCTATGCCTTGGCGCGCGCCACCGGCGTCGCGGCCCTGGTCGCCACCCACAACCTCGAACTCGCCCGGCACATGGACCGGGTGCTGGGTCTCAAGGACGGGAAGCTGGAGACGCAGGCGGGGTTTTAGGGGCGCGTGCGGTCGGCTTCAAAAGGTATGGGGCGCAATGTTCTTGAAGCTGCTTGGGGCGGGAATTCCTAGATATCCGTCGAAAGCTACGAAGGCGCCCAGCTGCCCACTACGATAGAGCTCGGTGCTGTAGAGCGCCGCCGCCAGCTCTTGGATCGCTAGCGCAAGAGCCTGCAGGCTTGAGACCCCGTCGGTCTCGATGACTTCGGCGACCGGCTCCCCGACCTCACACCTGCAGCCCCAAGTGGATAGATCTCTTTGCTCCGGGGCGAATATGCGGACTGCCATTTTGGCCGCGCTGTCCGCGATATCCAGATCTTGTTCGGCGATGACAGCCATGCCCTGACAACTCCTCGAACAATGAGCCGGCAGCAGACGCGGCCCATCAAGTTCATCTCACATCCGGAAAAGTACCCCACTTGCTATGAGAACAAAACCAGAATAGGAACATACGCAGAACATTCACAGGGGTGACGTTATGGTTGTTCGTTTGGCGCGGGAATCGCTGGCCTTTGTGTCGGTCGCGGGGTTTGTCTGGATGATGTGTCAGGTCGCGCAACTGGCCGCCTGAGGCTGAATTTCTGAAAGCGGAGGACGGCGTGAGCGGCGAGGGCGGGCAAGACGGTTTCGTCCACTTAAGGGTACGCTCGGCCTATTCGCTGCTGGAAGGCGCCATCAAGGCCGACGCGGTCGGCAAGCTGGCGGCCCAGGCCCATATGCCCGCCGTGGCTCTCACCGACCGGGCCAATCTGTTCGGGGCGCTCGAGTTCTCCGTCGCCACCAAGGAGACCGGCGTCCAGCCTATCGTCGGCGTCGCCCTGCCGGTGCGCGGCATCGGCGAGGGACCGCCCGAGCGCTGGGCCAAGATCCCCACCATCGTCCTGCTGGCCCAGAGCGAGCAGGGCTACCTGCACCTCTCCGAACTCTCCTCCATGGCCTATCTGGACATCGAGCCCACCGAGGAGCCGCAGGTTCCCTGGAGCGCGGTCGCCGAGCGGGCCGAGGGCCTGCTGCTGCTCTCGGGCGGGGTCGACGGTCCGGTCGATCCGCTGATGGCCGCGGGCAAGACGCTCGAGGGCAAGGCGGCCCTGGCCGAAATGCTCCGGGTGTTCGGCGACCGCTTCTATATCGAGCTGCAGCGCCACGGCATGGCCGCCCAGGCCGCCGCCGAGCCGGAACTGGTGGCCTACGCCTACGCGTTCGACATTCCCCTGGTGGCCACCAACGACGTCTATTTCGGCCCGGCCGAGCTCTACACCGCCCACGAGGCCCTGCTGTGCATCGCCGACGGCGCCTATATCAGCCAGGAGGACCGCCGCCGGGTGACGCCCGAGCACTGGTTCAAGCCGGCCGCCGACATGCGCAAGCTGTTCGCCGACCTGCCCGAGGCCTGCGACAACACCCTCGATATCGCCCGGCGCTGCGCCTTCATGGTCAAGAAGCGCGACCCGATCCTGCCGCGGTTCCCCACGGCCGCGGGCCGCACCGAGTCCGAGGAACTGGCCGAACAGGCGCGCGAGGGCCTGCGCAAGCGGCTGGAGGGCCACACCCTTACCGGAAGTGAACAGGACTATTGGGACCGGCTTGAACGCGAGATCGGCGTCATCCAGTCCATGGGTTTCCCCGGCTACTTCCTGATCGTGTCGGACTTCATGAAGTGGGCTGTGGCTCAAGGCATTCCGGTCGGGCCGGGACGGGGCTCCGGGGCCGGTTCCCTGGTCGCCTGGTCCTTGCTGATCACAGGCCTGGACCCCCTGCGCTACGGCCTGATCTTCGAGCGCTTCCTGAATCCTGAGCGGGTGTCCATGCCCGACTTCGACATCGACTTCTGCCAGGAGCGGCGGGAAGAGGTGATCTCCTACGTGCAGCAGCGCTATGGCCGCGACCGCGTGGCCCAGATCATCACCTTCGGCACCCTGCAGGCCCGCGCCGTGCTGCGCGATGTCGGCCGCGTGCTGCAACTGCCGCTGGGTCAGGTGGACCGGCTGGCCAAGATGGTGCCGGCCAACCCCGCCAACCCGGTGACCCTGGCCCGCGCCCTCGAGATCGAACCGCGCCTGCGCCAGGCCAAGGAGGACGATGAGGCCGTGGCCCAGCTGCTGGAGACCGCCCTCCAGCTCGAGGGCCTCTACCGAAACGCCTCGACCCACGCGGCCGGCGTGGTGATCTCAGACCGCCCGCTCACCGAACTGACCCCGCTTTACCGCGATCCGCGCTCGGATCTGCCCGCCACCCAGTTCAACATGAAATGGGTGGAGAGCGCGGGCCTGGTGAAGTTCGACTTCCTGGGCCTGAAGACGCTGACCGTCGTTGATCGGGCCATGAAGCATCTGGCCAAGCGCGGCGCCGACTTCCCCCTGGAGAAGCTGGCTCTGGACGACGCCAAGTCCTACGAGCTGATGGCGTCGGGGCAGACGGTGGGGGTGTTCCAGCTGGAAAGCCAGGGCATGCGCGACATCCTGCGCCAGCTGCGGCCCAGCTCCCTTGAAGAGGTCACCGCCCTGATCTCGCTCTATCGGCCAGGCCCGATGGAGTCCATTCCGGCCTATGTGGACACCAAGGCCGGCCGCAAGCCGCTCAACGTCTATCACCCGCTTCTCGAGCCGGTGCTGACCGACACCTACGGGGTGATCGTCTACCAGGAGCAGGTGATGAATATCGCCCGCATCATGGCGGGCTACAGCCTGGGGGAAGCCGACCTTCTTCGCCGCGCCATGGGCAAGAAGAAGAAGGAGGAGATGGACAAGCAGCGCGAGCGGTTCGCCAGCGGGGCGGCGGAGCGCGGCGTGCCCGTCGATCTGGCCGACACGCTGTTTGAGTTGATGGCGAAGTTCTCAGGCTACGGGTTCAACAAGTCCCACGCCGCCCCCTACGCCCTGATCGGCTACCAGACCGCCTGGTTGAAGGCCAATGCGCCGGCGGAGTTCTTTGCGGCCTCGATGAGCCTCGACATCTCCACCACCGACAAGCTGGCGGTCTTCTACCAGGACGCCAAGAAGTTCGGGGTCAAGATCCGCGCCCCGGATGTCAACCTGTCGGCCGCTGACTTTGACGTGGAGGGCGGCGAGGTGCTCTACGCCCTGGGCGGCATCCGCAATGTGGGCCTGCAGGCCATGGAGCATGTGGTGGCCGTCCGCGCCGAGGGCGGGCCGTTCAAGGACCTGTTCGACTTCGTCGAGCGCGTCGACCCCAAGCAGGTCAACAAGCGCTCGTTCGAGACCCTCGCCCGGGCCGGCGCCTTCGACTCGCTCCACGCCAACCGCGCCCAGATCGTCGGCGCCGCCGATGTGCTGGTGGGCTACGGCCAGTCGGTGGCTGCGGAGCGGGCGTCGTCGCAGGGCTCCCTGTTCGGCGGAGACCAGGTGGAGGCCCAGCGGCCGCGCCTGCCCAAGATCGACACCTGGTCCTCGACCCAGCGCCTGGACGAGGAACTGGCCGCCGTCGGCTTCTATCTCTCTGGCCACCCCATGGACGACATGGTGCCGGCCCTGCGCCGCAAGCGGGTGGACCTGCTGGCCGATGTCCTGCCCAAGGCCATGGCCGGCGCCGAGGCCTTCCGGATGGCCGGGGTTGTCCGCCGCAAGCAGGAGCGGGCCTCGGCCTCCAGCGGCGAGAAGTTCGCCTTCGTCACCTTCTCCGACCCCACCGGCGAGTTCGAGGTGCTGTTTCCGCCGGAATCCCTGCGCAATGCCCGCGAACTGCTGGAGCCCGGAAAGTGCGTCGGCCTGCGGATCCGCGCCAAGGCCAGGGACGGGGAGGTGCGGTTCTTCGGCGACGGCTGCGAGCCCATCGACCGGGCCATCGAGAACGCCGTGGCCGGCCTGCGCGTCCATATCGCGCCGCGCAGCGCCGAGATCGACGCCCTGAAGAAGCGCCTGGAGGGCTCGGCGAACAGCCGTGGCGGCGAAGTCATCCTGGTGGCGCCGGTAGAGGGCGGCCGTGAGGTGGAGGTCAAGCTTCCCGGCCGCTTCACCCTGGACAATGCGGTGCGCGGCGCCCTGAAGACGGCGCCCGGCGTGGTGTTCGTCGAGGATCTCTAGCCGGCTCCCGCCGCCAACCGCCCCTGGCTATTGTATTTTCTGGCGCTTGGCCCTATATCCGCGCCCATTCCACACGCAGGCGTTTGGCGGTTGGCGGGGAGACATCCCGCCGGTTTCCATTCCGGTCCTCCTTCGGGAGGGTTTGTCTGCGGAGGCTAACCGGAAAAAGAGGACCATACGACATGGCGCTTCCCGACTTCTCTATGCGTCAGCTCCTGGAAGCTGGCGCCCACTTCGGCCACCAGACCCACCGCTGGAATCCGAAGATGGACCGCTACATCTTTGGTAGCCGCTCCAACATCCACATCATCGACCTTTCGCAGTCGATCCCACTCCTGCACCAGGCCCTGGTGAAGGTGCGTGAGGTCGCCGCCTCGGGTGGCCGCGTGCTCTTCGTCGGCACCAAGCGTCAGGCCTCTGATCCGGTCGCCACCGCCGCCAAGCGCAGCGCCCAGTACTATGTGAACCACCGTTGGCTGGGCGGCACGCTCACCAACTGGCGCACCGTGTCGGGCTCGATCGCGCGCCTGCGCGAGCTGGAAGGCCTGCTGGAAGGCGGCTCGGAAGGCCGCGCCAAGAAGGAGCTGCTGAAGCTGACGCGCGAGCGCGACAAGCTTGAGCTGTCCCTCGGCGGCATCAAGGACATGGGCGGCATTCCCGACATCATGTTCGTGATCGACACCAACAAGGAAGCGATCGCGATCCAGGAAGCCCGCAAGCTCAACATCCCGGTCATCGCCATCCTGGACACCAACTGCAATCCGGACGGCATCACCTATCCGATCCCGGGCAATGATGACGCCGCGCGCGCCATCCAGCTCTATTGCGACCTGATGGCCGACTCGGTCCTCGACGGTCTGGCCGCCGGCCAATCGGCCGCCGGTGTGGACCTGGGCGCCTCCGTGGCCCCCATCGAGCCGACCCTGGCCCGTGAGCTGACCCCGGAACCGGTCGTGACCGAAGCCGAGATGGCCGCGCCCGCCGCCGCCGCTCCGACCCCCGTCGCTGCTGAACCGGCCCCGGTCGAGGCCGCTCCGGCCGCGGCCGAACCGGAGACCACCGCGGCGGAAGCCCCGGCGGCTGAACCGACCGTAACCCAAGACTGAGTCGGAGGCTCGCTTCCGGCGAGCCGACACGAACACGACACGGCGGGGCTCTAGATGGGGTCCCGCCAACCCATTTGATCTGAAGGAGCTCACCATGGCGGAAATCACCGCTGCGCTGGTCAAGGACCTGCGCGAGAAATCCGGCGCGGGCATGA
>NZ_JANPJP010000135.1:0-17828 GCF_031425575.1 Phenylobacterium sp. | reverse complement strand
GTGGACGAGACCCGCGCCAGCTTCCGCGCCACCCAGCACGTGCTGCTGGAAGGCATGCTGCTGGCGGCCATCGTGGTGTTTGTGTTCCTGCGCGACTGGCGCTCGACCATGATCACCGCCTTCGCCATGCCGGTGTCGCTGATCCCCACCTTCTTCTTCATGAACCTGTTCGGGTTCTCCCTGAACGTCGTCACCCTGCTAGCCCTCACCCTCGTCGTGGGCATCCTCGTCGACGACGCCATCGTCGAGATCGAGAACATCGAGAAACGGGTGGCCCAGGGCATGCGGCCCTTCCAGGCCGCCCTACAGGGCGCCGACGCCATCGGCCTGGCGGTGGTGGCCACCACCATGGCCATCGTGGTGGTGTTCATGCCGGTCAGCTTCATGAAGGGCATGGCCGGCCAGTTCTTCCGGGAGTTCGGACTCACGGTCTGCGTGGCGGTGCTGTTCTCCCTGGTGGTGGCGCGCCTGCTGACGCCGCTGATGGCGGCCTATCTGCTGAAGCCCAATGCGCATCCCCAGGAGCGCAAGCCCTTCGAGGGCTTCTACCGCAACGCCCTGGAATGGTCCCTCGACCACCGGATCGTCGCCTGCATCCTGGGCGGCGTGGTGTTCGTGGGCTCGCTGTTCCTGGTGCCCATGCTGCCCCAGGGCTTCCAGCCGGCGGGCGACCCCGACTACATCTATGTCGACCTGCAAGGGCCCCCCGGGGCCACCGTCGAGGCCATGGAGGATGTCGCCCTGCGGGTTAGCCGGGTGTTTGAAGGCCGCCCCGGTGTCCGCGCCGTCTTCGCCCAGGTGGGCTCGACCGCCGGCGGCGGAGGCCCCGGCTTCGGCGGCTCCGGCGGCGGCAGCGACCTTCGCAACGGCACGGTCACCGTCCTGCTGGATGAGAAGCGGAGCATCAGCGGCGACGAGCTGAAGGCCCAGACTCGCCAGGCCCTTCGCGAGGTGCCCGACGCCCGGATCACCTTCATGGACTTCCAGGGATCGGCGGGCCTGCAGGCGATCCTCGCCTCCAACGATCCGGCCGCCCTGACCGCGGCGTCCGCCGAGCTGGAAAAGCAGATGCGGACCATCGACATCATCGCCGACCCGCACGCCTCGGCGCCGCCGGTCGGGCCCGAGCTGATCGTGCGCCCGCGGGGTGACGAGGCCGCGCGCCTCGGGGTCTCGGTGGACACCATCGCCCAGGTGGCCCGCGTGGCCACGGTCGGCGACATCGACGCCAATGTCGCCAAGCTGACCGCTGGCGAGCGCCGCATCCCCATCCGCATCCGCATGCCGGCCGACGCCCGGGCCGACCTGGAGCGGATCAAGGCCTTGCGCGTGCCCACCGTCACCGGCGGAACCACGACCCTGGACGCCGTGGCCGATGTCAGCTTCCAGGCGGGGCCCGCCAAGATCGACCGCCTGAACCGTAAGCGCCAGCTGACCATCCAGGCCGAGCTGAACGGGGCGGAGCTGGGGGACGCCTACAAGCGCGTCCAGGCCCTGCCGATCATGAAGAACCTGCCCGCGGGCGTGACCCCGGCCGAGACCGGGCAGCTGGAGGCGCAGCAGGAGCTGTTTGGCTCCTTTGGCCTGGCCCTCTTCGCCGGGGTGGCGATGATCTACGGTGTGCTGGTGCTGCTGTTCCGCAGCTTCTTCAAGCCGGCGGTGATCCTCACGGCCTTGCCCCTGTCCTTCGCCGGCGCCTTCCTCGGGCTGTTGATCTTCAACCTCTCGCTCTCGATCCCCTCGCTGATCGGCTTCCTGATGCTGATGGGCTTGGCGGCGAAAAACTCCATCCTGCTGGTGGAGTACGCCATCGAGCGGGAGCGCGAGGGCATGCCACAGCGAGACGCCATCCTCGAAGCCTGCCGCGAACGGGCCCGGCCCATCGTGATGACCACCATGGCCATGGCGGCCGGCATGCTGCCCACCGCCTTCGCCCTGGAAAAAGGCGCGGAGTTCCGTCAGCCCATGGCCGTGGCGGTGATCGGCGGCCTGATCACCTCGACCCTACTGTCCCTGGTGCTGGTGCCGGTGGTCTACGAACTGGTGGACGACTTCGAGATGTGGCTGCGCCCGCGCCTGGCCAGGTTCATCACGCCACGAGAGGCGCCCGCGGTCGCCGCGCCCGAGGACCGGCTCTAGGTCTAGGCCGCCAGGACGCCCTCCAGCGCACTGACCAGGACCCGGGTCTCGACGGGCTTGGCCACGCAGTCGTCCGTGCCCGCAGAGAGGTATCCGCGGGTATCCTCGGGCTGCACGCTGGCGGTGACCGCGATGATCGGAGTCTTGTCGCGGCCCAGTTCGACCTCGCGCCGACGGATGCTCGAGGTGGCGGTCACCCCGTCCATCTCCGGCATGTGGATGTCCATCAGTATGGCGTCCCAGGCCTTGGCTTCCCAGGCGGCCACGGCCTCGACCCCATTGACGACGCACTCGGCCGCCAGGCCCAGCTGTTCCAGCAGGGCGTGAGCGTGATTGTCCGCGGTGCTCGCGTCCTCGACCACGCGAAGATTGAACGTCAGCACCACCCCCATGGCGGCGGTCGCCGACAGGACTACGGCGAAGGCCAGGGTGAGCTTGCAGGTCCCCGCAGATCGTTCAGGCGGGCGGCCAGGGCCGATCTCCCTGCGCCTGCGCCTCTTGAATCGCGTTCGGCCACGAGGGTCCCCGTCCGGGCGCAGGTGATACGTGCGTTGGACGGCAACCCTCGCCATGGGCTCTCAACGCCGGCTTAAGGCGCAGCCATACGCCGCGAGAAAAAGCGCCGCACCGCATCGGATGCAACCTGAGTCGCTAGGCTCCCGCCAGAACCTCGGCGAACAGCGCGGGGTCGACATTGCCTCCCGACAGAACCAGGCCCGTGGTTCCGTCGCCCCAGGCCTTGACCTTGCCGCTGAGCAGGGCGGCCAAGCCCACCGCGCCGCCGGGCTCCACCACCAGCTTCAGGTTGAAGAAGGCGTAGCGCATGGCCGCGGCGACCTCGGCGTCGCTGACCACGGCGATGTCGGCGACAGTCTGCTGCAGGATGGGGAAGGTCAGCTCTCCGGGCGCGGGCGATTCCAGGGCGTCGCAGAGCGAGCGGGTGGTGGGCCTCAAGGTCTGCCGCGCGCCCGCCTGCAGGGAGCGCAGGGTGTCTTCGAAGCCCTCCGGCTCCACGCCGACCAGGGCGGTGCGAGGCGACAGCGCCTTCACCGCCGTGGAGATGCCCGCCATCAGGCCGCCGCCGCCCACCGGCGAGACCACGACATCGAAGCCGACCCCAAGCGCCCTGGCCTGGTTCACAAGCTCCAGCCCCACCGTGCCCTGGCCTGCGATGATGTCCAAGTCATCGAAGGCCGGGACGACCACAGCGCCTCGCTGCGCGGCGATTTCGGCGGCGATGGCAACCCGGTCCTCAGTCAGCCGGTCGTAGAGGCGGACCTCGGCGCCATAGCCGCGGGTGGCCTCCACCTTCACCGAGGGTGCGTCGGCGGGCATGACGATCAGGGCGGCAACCCCCAGCAGTCTGGCGGCCAGGGCCACGCCTTGGGCATGGTTGCCCGAGGAGAAGGCGACGACCCCGGCCTTGCGTTGCGCATCGTCCAGCTGGGCCAGCCGGTTATAGGCGCCCCGGAACTTGAAGGCGCCGACCCGCTGCAGGGTCTCGGGTTTTATCAGCACCCGGCGGCCCAGGCGGTCGTTCAACGCCGGGCTCTCGATCAGCGGCGTCTCCACCGCATGGCCGTGGATCCGCGCGGCGGCGGCCTGTATGTCGGCCAGGGTCACGGTCATTTGGCGAACACCATGGCGTCGTTGGCGAAGGCCTTGAACTCCAGCGCGTTGCCGGAGGGATCGAGGAAGAAGAGGGTGGCCTGTTCGCCGGCCTGGCCCTTGAACCGGATCTGCGGCTCAATGACGAACTTCGTGCCGGCGGCCTTGAGCTTAGCGGCCATCTGTTCCCACTGGGGCAAGGTAAGGATGGCCCCGAAGTGGCGCACGGGAACCTCCTCGCCGTCCACGGCGCTGGTGGACCTGTGGCCCACCTCATCGGGCGAGAGGTGAGCGACGATCTGGTGGCCGTAGAAGTCGAAGTCGATCCAGTCGGGGCTGGAGCGGCCCTCCGGACAGCCGAGCAGGCCGCCGTAGAAGGCGCGGGCCTCTTCAAGATCGCGGACCGGGAAGGCGAGGTGGAAGCGGGGCAAGGTCATGTTCGCCTCATAGACCCAAGGAAGCGGCCTGGCGAAGCGCCGATTTTCGCTGGCGCGCCTTGACGGCGGGGGCGCCTGGATGCTCTACACCCGACGAACACGACCCTGGCGCCCCAGAGGCCCGGTCGCGGTTCCTAAAATCGGTCAAGTCCACCCGCCGAGTTGCCTGTCGAAGGGCGTGGTTGGATCCCCTCGGCGGGCTGGGAGATCGTATTCCATGGGCAATGTGACAGTTATCGGGGCTCAGTGGGGCGACGAGGGCAAGGGCAAGCTGGTGGACTGGCTGTCCAATCGCGCCGACGTCGTCGTGCGTTTCCAGGGCGGCCACAACGCCGGCCACACCCTGGTGGTGGGAAACCAGGTCTACAAGCTCTCGCTGCTGCCCTCGGGCGTGGTGCAGGGCAAGCTGTCGGTGATCGGCAACGGCGTGGTGGTGGACCCCTGGCACCTGCTGGAGGAGATCGCCAAGCTCGGCGGCCAGGGCGTCCAGATCACCCCCGACCTGCTGGTCCTGGCCGACAACGCCGCCCTGATCCTGCCCCTGCACCGGGACCTGGACCAGGCCCGGGAGGCTGCGGCCGTCAACAAGATCGGCACCACGGGCCGAGGCATTGGCCCGGCCTATGAAGACAAGGTCGGCCGCAGAGCGATCCGGGTTGACGATCTGCGCGACCGCGACGCCCTGGAAGCCAAGATCGACCGCCTGCTGGCGCACCATACCCCCCTGCGCCGGGGCCTCGGCCTTCCGGAATATGACGGCGCGGAACTGCTGGCCGCCCTGGAGGAAATCGCGCCGAAGATCCTGCCCTTCGCCCAACCGGCCTGGAAGCTGTTGGACCAGCTCGTGAAGTCGGGCAAGCGGGTGCTGTTCGAGGGCGCCCAGGGCGCTCTCCTCGATGTCGATCACGGCACCTATCCCTATGTCACCTCGTCCAACACTGTGGCGGGCCAGGCGGCGGCGGGCTCCGGCCTTGGCCCCAAGGGCCCGGGCTATGTCCTGGGGATCGTGAAGGCCTATACGACCCGCGTCGGCGAAGGACCGTTTCCCACCGAGCTGTTCGACGAAGTCGGCCAGCACCTGGGCACGGTGGGCAAGGAGTTCGGCGTCGTCACCGGCCGTCCGCGTCGCTGCGGCTGGTTCGACGCCGTCCTGGTGCGCCAGTCGGTGGCTCTGAACGGCATCGACGGTATCGCGCTCACCAAGCTGGACATCCTGGATGGCCTGCCGACCCTCAAGATCTGCGTTGGCTACAAGCTGGGCGACAAGACCTTCGACTACTTGCCGGCCGGCCTGAAGGCCCAATCGGCCCTGGAGCCGATCTATGAGGAGATGGAGGGCTGGACCCAAAGCACCGCCGGCGCCACCTCCTGGAAGGACCTGCCTGCAAACGCGGTGAAGTATGTCCGCCGGGTCGAGGAGTTGATCGGAGCCCCGGCCGCCATGGTTTCGACCAGCCCGCAGCGGGACGACACCATCATGGTGCGCGATCCTTTTCAGGACTGAGGAAAGCCCAGGCTAGCCGCAGCAGATCGCCGCGGGGAGCGTCAAGGCGATCTTTACGGACAGGCCTCATATTGGATGGAGCGTTCCCAGGAGCCTCCGCACCCGTGTTCAACGAAGAAGGCAAGCTCATTCAGCGCATGGTCCCCATGCTGCAGAAGGTGCTGATCGTTGATCCGGCGCCGGCCAGCGCGCGCCTGCTGGCTGACCTCATGCGCAATATCTCGGCCGGCCAGCTCTGGAACGCCCCGAATAACCGTAAAGGTCTGGAGGCTGCGGAGTTGGTCAATCCGCAGCTGATTTTCGTGGAACTGTCCGGCGACAAGATCGACGGCGTCGACTTCGCCCGCCGCATCCGTCACAGCGAATTCAACTGTCGCAAGGCGCCCATCATCATGGTGACCGCCACCGCCACAGCCGCCGCCATCCTGGGGGCTCGCGACGCCGGGGTGCACGAATTCCTCCGCAAGCCCTATGCGGCCAAGGACCTGTTGCGCCGCCTCGAGGCCGTGACCCTGCGGCCGCGGGACTGGGTGGAGGCGGTCGACTATATCGGCCCCGACCGGCGGCGGTTCAATTCCGGCGACTATACCGGCAAGCTCAAGCGCCGATCCGACATCAAGACCACCCCGGACGCCGCGCGCATCACCCAGGCGCTGAAGATCCTGAAATCGGCCGTCTCCGCGGTGGCCAGCGACCCCAAGCAGGCCCTGCGCTCCATGCAGGCTCAAGGGGTGGACCTGCAGAAGGCCGCCGTAGCAGTGGGCGACCTGACGCTCGTCACCACCGTGGCCGACTTCCAGCGCTATCTGGCCGGCTCCGCGGACCGTGGCGTGCTGATCCCCGAAGACGTGGTCCGCAACGCCGCGCCCCTGCTGGCCCTCCTGCCGGCCGATGAGCTCAGCCGCAAGCCCTCCGACCGCGCCGTGGTGTCGGCCTAGCCGTCTGGCCGCCCGGTCAGCCCTTGGGCGCCACGTCGATGAAGATCGGGTTGGCGTAGAACCAGAGATCGTCCCAGGGGTTCTCGCCCGCGGGGTCCGGGGTCGGCTCGAGTTCGCTGCCGCTGGCGCCCCGAACCCGCAGGTAGCTGCCGGCCTGCACGTTTCGCACCGTGTGGGTCATGGTCAGAATCTCGCCTTCCCGCACCCAGTCCGCCGAGGTGAAACGCCGCTCCACCCGGGCGCGGGGATTGCGGTCGGTGGTGCGATCGGCGGCGGGACCGCTGGCCTCGCTCCAGATCAGGTCCACCCGCGAGACTGCAGGGGTTCGGCCGCCGTGGTTGGCGCCGGCCGGATCGCGTAGCCGGATGGTGATCCGCACGTCCTGGCCGGGGGTCAGGCGCAGGCGTCCGCCGATCTCGGCGGACGGCGCGGCGCGGCTCACCGCGCGCGCGGTGACATCCAGTTCGGAGATCAGGTCGCCGGTGGTGACGAACACCCGTCCATGTCGCAGCCCATCGAGAATGTCTGCGTGGCTGCGGCTGGCCCAGACATAGGTCTTGGCGTACTCGCCGGGCCAGAAGTCGTTGCCGCCCTCGGTATAGTGCCGGTGAGAGTCGGAGGTGGAGGTGACCCACCAGGCGCGCCCTTCGGCCAGCATGGAGTCCCAGAAGCCGCCGAGGCGGGCTGTCATCTGGTCGAACCCACCCAGGGTCGGTGACTTGCTGTACCCGCCGCGGTGACCTTCCGGGTCGATGGATCCGTCAGGCTTCAGGCTGCCGGCCTGATGTCCTGGTGAGCCTTCCATGCCGATTGCGACCGTGGGGGCCAGGTCGTTCCAGTCGCGGAACTCGCTCGGCGTGTAGTGGCCATAGACCCCCATGCCTGTGGCCGAGCGGGACGGATGGTTGGCGATCACGACGGGCGGGGTCTCAATCGCTTTCATGTGCTTGAGCGCGTCGAGCATCTTCGGCTCGGCGTCGCGGCCGGGATCCTGCGGGAAGGCGTCGCGCTTGGAGAACCGCTGCTCGATGTCGAACAGCACGTCACGCTCGTGATGGGTATGGGGAACGATGAGACTGGAGTGGTCGCCACCGGGGGTGTCGAACTCCATGCCGTAGAATTGGACCAGGCCCGGTACCGCGGCGCGGGAGGCCACCAGTTCTGGATAGGCCTGGTCGCGGTTGATCTTGGCGTGGTTGGGGCCGCCGTGGTCGGTGGAGACCATCCAGGCCAGCCCATGCTTCTGCGCCATCTGGGCGTTGGTGGGGATCGGGTAGCGTGCGTCGCCGCCGAGGATGGGGGTGGGCGGGAGGGACAGATCCGGCCCTGGCTCGTAACGCACGCTGAACCGGCTGTGGACGTGATGGTCGCCGGCCTGCCAGGCGCGCGCGGACGCCGGAGAGGCGTGTTCGTGAGCCAGGACGGAGGACGCCGAGAGCCATGCGACGGCGGCGAGGCAGGCGGTTCGGCGCGACATAGGGAACACTCCTGAAAAAACGATGGGGCGCCCTCCGCGAGGAGAGCGCCCCAGCTATTCACGGTTCGTGGATCAGAAGTTGTATCGGATGCCCATGATGTAGCGGCGGCCGAAGGTCTCGTTCTCGATCGGGTGGCCCGGGTCGGCGCCATAGCGCACGCCCGAGTCATCGGTCAGGTTGACCGCGTCGAAGGTCCATTCGAGGTTCTCGTTGATCGCGTAGCGGATCGAGAGGTCGAGCTCCTCGTCATCGTCCCAGTAGACGTCACCGTTGGTCACCGGCACCACCGCGCCGTTGAGCACCTGATAGGCGCCCACCGACTGACCCCATTCGGTGCGGAACTGGTAGGCCAGTCGCGCCGAGAGACCGTACTTTTCGTAATAGACCGAGGCGTTGTAGACGAGGTCGGAGGTCCCCAGCAGCGGCGCCTTGCGGGCCGGCACGGCGCCGTCGGCCGGAATGGTGTTCTCCGAGTCGTTGATGGTCACGTTGGCCTGGACGCCGAAGCCGCCCATCCAGTCGGGGAGGCCGGCGCCCTCGACGAAGGTCTCGGCCGACTGGGAGTAGGCGACCTCGATCCCGCGCAGATAGCCGTCGCCGCCGTTGCGCAGGGTGCTGAGGGTGTAGCCCGAGCGATCCACGCCGGGCTGGTTCAGGATATCCCGCCCGAACACGCCCGACTGGGTGAAGAGCACCCCGGTCAGGTCCTTGTAATAGGCGCCGATGGAGAAGAAGCCGCGCGGCTGCAGGTACCATTCCAGATAGGCGTCGAAGCCCACGGCCTTTTCCGGACCGGCGTCCGGGTTGCCGCCCGAGATGGTCTGGGTCGTGTCGTTGAAGGTGAAGTTGGGCCGCAGCTCGTCATAATCGGGCCGCGAGGCGCCCGTGGTGACGCCGAAGCGCACCTTGACGTTCTCCCGGACATCCCAGTTGAGGTGGGCGCTGGGGAAGACCAGGGTCTCTTCGTTTTCGGCGGTGATGATCTGCTGCACGCCGCCGATGGTGGCGTAGGCGCTGCCGGTGTTCTGCGTGCGCTCGACCCGCGCGCCCAGCACGATGTTGCCCCAGCTCCGATCCAGGGTGCCCATGGCGTAGCCGGCCAGGATGGATTCCTGGACGCGGTAGTAGTTGGCGCTGGTGTTCTGCCTGGTCAGGACGCCGGCCCGCAGCAGCACGCCGGCATAGTCGTCCAAAGCGCTCTTGGAGAAGTAGTTGAACGCGTAGCCCAGATTGATGTCGCCCTGGAACGGCTTGGTGTTGCGGAACATGTCGAAGGTGAAGGGCCGTCCCGCAGCGGTGAGCTGGGCCGGGGTCGCGCCGTAGGTCACTTCCTCGGCCTTCTTGGTGCGCACCGAGTAGAAGCCGCCCAACTTCACCCGCAGGGGCGAGCCGAGGAACTCAAGGTCGCGGCCGGCGTCGAACTTGCCGGTATAGGCGAAGGAGGGGTCGCCCCGATCGGTTGTGGAGATCGCCGTGCCGGCGCCGACAATCGGGAAGGCGTCGATGGAGAACACCCGCTCGCCGCGCGACCGGACGGTCCCGGTCAGGACCGTGCGATAGAGCCGGACCGTGTGGTTGTCGTCGTCGGTGAAGTCGTACTCCACCGTGGGGCGGTCGGTGACGGCGGTGGGGCTGGCGAAGTTGCTCCGCGCCGGGGCGTTCTGACCATCCTCGGTCTGGGTGTAGTTCAGGCGCCAGGAAAGGTCCCAGTCCGCCCACTTGTGCTCGCCGCCCAGGGTGTTGGTCCAGGTGTACTCCGAGGATTCCAGGGAGTTGAAGTTCGGCGTGATCTGCACGCCGTAGACCGTGCCTTTGTCGGGCGTGTTGCCGTTGCAGATGTCGGCGAACCCGCTGGTGGTCTGCGGGGCGGCCACGGCCGGGCAGGCGCCGGTGACCGTGGTGGCGCCGGCATCAAAGCGGAAGATGTAATTGCTGCGCAGTTCTTCGTCTTGGTAGTCGGTGTAGATCGAGGAGGCGAAGACCTGATTGTTGTCGTCGAACTGGTACTCGATCTTGGCCGAGCCGCCGATATTGCCGCGCGTCAGGCGGTAGAGCTTGTTCTCATA
This sequence comes from Phenylobacterium sp., assembly GCF_031425575.1. Lineage (GTDB taxonomy): Bacteria > Pseudomonadota > Alphaproteobacteria > Caulobacterales > Caulobacteraceae > Phenylobacterium. The sequence continues at coordinate 7,658 of NZ_JANPJP010000135.1, read as the reverse complement.
TTCCCGCGCCCAGCGCCGCGTCTCGGCGCCCGGACGGCCGTCCCGGCCATTGCCGGCGGTCTGCCACGGATCGGTCTCGAAATTGTCGGTCACCATGTTGCGGTGATACTTCGCGGCCTGCAGCACGATGCCCAGGCGGTCGTCCATGAAGGTGTTGGAGAAGAACAGGCCCGCCTCGGCCTCCTCGCCGCCGCCCAGCGCCACATAGCCCAGCGCGGCCTTGGCCGAGAAGTTCATGCCCGGCTTGTCGAAGGCGCTGCGGGTGATGATGTTGACGTTGCCCGCGACCGTGTCGCCGCTCATGTCCGGGGTCACCGCCTTGCTGACGATGACCTGGCTGGCGAGAGCCGAAGGGATGTTGTCGAAGCGCGACGCGCGACCCTCCGGGCTGACCACCGAAAGACCGTCGAAGGAGAGCGTCGTCCAATTGATCTTGGCGCCGCGCAGGTTGACGTAGCGGGCCTGGCCCTGGTCGCGTTCGACGGCGACGCCGGGCAGGCGGCCGATGGCGAAGGCGATGTTCTGGTCGGGCAGGCGGCCGACGGCGTCGGCGGCGAGCACGCTCACCAGAGAGGCCGATTCCTTCTGGATCTGCAGGGCCCGAATTTCGGACTCGGCGATCGGCCGGCCGACCACCACCAGTTCGTCGACATCACTGGCCGCCGCGGCCGGCTGAGCCAAGGCTTGGCCACCTACCGACAGCACCGCCAGAACCGACGCGCCAAACATCAGAGTCGCACGCGACCCTCGCCTCATCGTTTTCATTGAAAGCCCCTCTTTGCTCAGAGGGCTGTATCCAGCGAGAACTTCAGTCCGGCGAAAGTTATGCGTCGGCTTCGTGACGGGGCGCGGGTTTGTCTATGGCGAAGCTAGTTGGCGCTCGGCCGCGGCATTTCGGCATCAGTGGGTCTGAACGCTGAGCTCCGGAATGCGACGCCGCCCTCTGGGGCGGGCGTCGCACTTAAGGTCCGGGGGCCACGTTCAGGCGTTGACGAGGTTCCGCTCCTCGGCTGCGGTCCGCATGGACTTCTGCAGCTTCTCAAAGGCGCGGACCTCGATCTGACGCACGCGCTCGCGGCTGACGCCGTATTCGGCGGCCAACTCCTCCAGGGTCGACGGATCGTCCTTCAGCCGGCGCTCCGTCAGGATGTGACGCTCGCGGTCGGTGAGCTCGGTCATCGCTTCCTGCAGCAGGCCCATGCGCTGGGTCCGCTCCTGGTTCTCGGCGACCTGAGTCTCCTGGCTGACCGAGGTCTCATCCTCCAGCCAGTCCTGCCACTCGCTCTCACCGTCCACGCGCAGGGGCGCGTTCAGTGAGGCGTCGGGGCCCGACAGCCGGCGGTTCATCGAGATGACTTCCTCGTTCAGCACGCCGAGCTTGGTGGCGATCTGCGCCACCTGGTCGGGGTGCAGATCGCCGTCCTGGAAGGCGCTGATCTGGCTCTTGGCCTTGCGCAGGTTGAAGAAGAGCTTCTTCTGCGCCGCCGTGGTGCCCATCTTCACGAGGCTCCAGGACCGCAGGATGTACTCCTGGATCGAGGCGCGGATCCACCACATGGCGTAGGTCGCCAAGCGGAAACCCTTGTCGGGCTCAAACTTCTTGACCGCCTGCATCAGGCCGACATTGCCCTCGGAGATCACTTCTCCGATCGGCAGGCCGTAGCCGCGATAGCCCATGGCGATCTTGGCCACCAGGCGCAGGTGGGAGGTGACCATGCGATGGGCCGCCTCCGGGTCTTCATGTTCCTTCCAGCGCTTGGCCAGCATGAATTCCTCATCCTTGGCCAGCATCGGAAACTTCCGGATCTCGGTGAGATACCGGCTCAGGCCGCCATCGGGCGACATCACGGACAGCGCGTTCGTGGCCATGGATTTCAATCCCCTATTTCCCAGACATCTGGGTCGCCGCGCATGGTCTGCGCGCGTCCGTCCGCCCCCTCAACCAACTAGATAGGTATCGGGTTTCAGCTGCGGAAGGGCGATGGGAGGAACGACCTGTAAGTCCGACTGCTCAACTCAGGTATTTCTATTCCTGCGCCGTGGCGGCATCAAGGCGCCCGGTCCGCAAGCTTTCTCACAGGGCTGAGAGCAAAGCTTCCAGCTTGGCCATGTCGGCCGGCAGGGCGCTCTCGAACCGCAGGGTCTCGCCGGTCACCGGGTGAACGAAGCCCAGCACCGCGGCGTGAAGGGCCTGGCGGCTCAGCCCCGCCTGCGCCATCGCCTCGCGCACGGCAGGCGTGGGTGGTCCCGACCCATAGACCGGGTCACCCAGGCAGGGGTTGCCCTTTGAAGCCAGGTGCACCCGGATCTGATGGGTGCGGCCCGTCTCCAGCGTGCATTCCAGCCTGGCGGCCTGGGGTTTCTTCTGCTGGCCGAACACCGTGCGCGTCGAATAGTGGGTGATGGCCTCGCGGCCGCCGGATTTCAGCACCGCCATCTTCTTGCGGTCGGTGGAGGAGCGGCCGATCTGGGTGACGATGGTGGCCTTGGCCGGCGACGGCGCGCCGCGCACCAGGGCGACGTAGACCCGGTTGATGTCATGGGCTGCGAACAGGGCCGAGAGCCCCTGGTGGGCGGCGTCGCTCTTGGCCACCACCACAATGCCGGAGGTCTCCTTGTCGATCCGGTGGACGATGCCCGGCCGCGCCACCCCGCCGATCCCGGACAGGGAGTCGCCGCAGTGGTGCAGCAGGGCGTTCACCAGGGTGCCGCTGGGGGTTCCCGGCGCGGGGTGCACCGCCATACCGGGGGGCTTGTCCACCACGATCAGGTGGGGGTCCTCATAGAGCACGGTCAGGGGAATGGCTTCGGCCTGCGGTTCGGCGGCCTCCGGCGGCGGGATCAGCAGTTCGTAGTCGCCGGCCTGGGCCTTGGCGGAGGTGTCGGTCAGCACCTTCCCCTCGCGGCTCACCATGCCGGCCGCCATCAGCGCCTGGATGCGGGCTCGCGACAGGTCAGGCAGGTGCTCGGCCAGGGTCTTGTCCAGACGGCCGCCGGCCTCCTCGGCCGTCAGGGTCAGGGCGACGGTCCCCCCGAGCTCCTCTGAGGGATCGTCGGCAGGCAGGTCGGGCGGCGTGACGATCATTTTTGAGCGTCCATGGCTCCCGTGGACAGGCTTCGCGCCAGGCTGGACATCAGAAGTTGGTCCCCCCCGACCTGGGCCGCGCCAGGGCCGAAATCCCGCACGATATGGGCCTGAACTTCAGCGCTGATTTCGCCCGGCTCGGGGAATGGCTTGCGCGTCTTGAGTTCGGCGAACCTCAAATCGTCGGCTTCCCGGTCGCCGGAGAGATCGCCGATCCGCTCGAACACGATGGGGGTGGCCAGCGGGGTGCGGTTGGAATCCATAAGGGCGGTCAGCACCAGGCCGTCCAGCCGTGTCGCTCGGGGGAGCGAGACGGTGTTGAGGATCATGGCCACTGGCGTCCGCGCCCAGACGTCCAGCACCATGGCGAACAGTTTGCCCTCCGCGGGTATCAGCCATCCGTCATAGAGCAGGCCCGCGCACCCGCCGCGAAATTCGATCAGCCCGTTCTCGGCCCGGCGGATCAAGCCGTAGATGCAGAGCAGCCGTACCGGTTGGCCAGGCGCCGCCATAGTGGAGCGCCAGAACCCTTCATAAGGGGCGACACGGTCCGGGCCAGCGTTCCGCGCGGCCTCCTGGAGCGGACCAAACAGAGTATCGAGCACGCTGCCGGCCGCCGCCGCGGGCGTGGCCGGCTCGACCAGCATCGCCTCGACGTTGAACAGCTTGGCCAGGCCAGCCAGATCGCGGTCCCAGTCGAGCATGGTGAAGCCGTCGCGCTTGCCCGAGATCAACCGCGTGAGGTTCTCGAGGTTATGAGACGAGGGAGTCACCGCGCCTGAAACCCATCGCCCGACCAGCGACTTGTCGACCCCCAGTTCAGAGGCGAGGCGGCCTCGACTCATGGAAAGCGCCTTCAGGACGAGCGCCAGTTTTTCGGAGAAGCGGGTTGCAGGAGGCATCGGGCGATGATTCCACACCCGGGCTCGAATGCAACGGTTGCATGCAACCCGGCGCTCGTCGTCGCGCGTCGATGCACCTGATCGGGCCCCGTCGTCATGCCTAGAAGCCTCCCAACAGCAACGCGGATTGTTCCGCAGCAAGGGAAAACTCCAATGAAGATCGCTTTTATCGCCGCCGCCGCGGCCGCCATCCTCGCCGCCGTCCCGGCGCAAGCCGCCACCCAGGCCAATGGCATTAAGTGGAATGGCGTCGTTCTGAACGGGACGAAGCTCAACGGCATCAAATGGAACGGCTGGAGCCTCAACGGGGTGGTCTTGAACGGCATCACTTGGAACGGAATCACCTGGAACAGCCAGGCTCTGAACGGCGGCGCCGTCGATCTCTGCGAGCCGGCCGCTGATCGGACCTGCGCCCCGTCGCTGCGGGCCGTCGTCTTGCCGAACGGCGAGCGCGTCGCTCTGCGCTAGAGGGTCTCGGTCGGCGCGCATCGGAATGCATGGCTGGTTGCATTTCGATGCGTACGCCGCCGCCCGCTGCTGCAACTGAACGCGGTTCTCGGAGATGACTAGAAGCCTTTCAACAACACGGCGGGACTGCCCCGCCCCCTAGGAGGAAACGCCATGAAAATGACCCTGCTCTCACTCGCCGCCGTCGCCGCCCTGTCGATGACGATCGCCGTCCCCGCCCAGGCGGCCACCCATTCCAACGGTGTGACGCTCAATGGCGTCACCCTCAACGGCATCAAGCTGAATGGCGTTAAGCTGAACACGGTGAGGTTCAACGGCTTCACCCTCAATGGCGTGACGTTGAACACGGTGAGGTTCAACGGCGTCACCCTGAACGGCCGCTTCCTGAACGGCCTCACCCTCAATGGCATCAAGTGGAATGGCCAGGCCCCGACCGGCGTCGCGGTCGACGTCTGCGAGCCCACCGTCGCCCACACCTGCACCGCGGGCCTGCGCGCCATCGTGCTGCCCAACGGCGAGCGTGTCGCTCTGCGCTAGGGTGTCACAGCCAGACCGGATCGGGCGGGTCTTCGGGCCCGCCTCTTTCGTTTGAGAAGGATGTTTCGATGACCCGCCTCACCGCCCTGTTCGCCCTCGGCCTGGCCCTGGTCGCGCCCCCCGCCCTGGCGGCCCCGACGGGCGGGCTGGCGGTTGAGGGGACGTCCTTCGTGGTCACCACCGCCACCGCGCGGCTCGCCTCGCCCGATCTCGTGGGCGCGGTGTTCGAGATCGACGACGGCAAGGGCGGGCTGACCCAGGTTCGCATCGACGCGGTGACGCCGGCCAAGGAGAACGCCGCGATCCTGCTGCACACCCTCTCCAGCCGCGATCCCAAGTCCGGCGAATGGCTGAGCATGTGCGACCCCGACGCCTTGGGGCGCCGCGCCGGCTTCCCTCTGAGAGGCCGCTGGGACGGCTACAGGTTCGTGGGCGACCCCAACGCCTGGTTCCTGGCCTGCACCTCCGGCTCACAGGGCAAGTGCGTGCTCTGGGGCTATGACCCGTGGGGCGAAACGCCGGACGGGCGGCCGCTCGCCGACTTCTACCGCACCTGCCAGCAGAGCGTGCGGGCCGACTACCGCGGCGATGGCGCGCCTCACACCAAGAACGGCACGGAGATCGACGTGGCCGATATCGCCAGCGTCCAGCGTCACGACACGGTGGATAACCCGGACTACATCTTCGAGGCGGGCTGGGGCCCCACCGGCGCGGTCTGCGTGGCCGCCACCCGTTGGTCGGACCTGCTGACCGAAGAGGCCCTGCTCAAGGCCTCTCCGAACCTGGGCGGAACCTGCGACGAGGCCGCCGCCCGGGCCCGGGGCGCCCTGATCTTCACCCGGATCAAGCGCCGCTAAAGACCGCTCTTCTCGCTCGAGTCTTCCTCATGGTGGGTGATCGACCCCTCCGTGAAGAGGAACGCCTTGAGCTGCTCGGCGAACTGATCGTCGTTGCGTCGGATCCACTCGAGCGCCATGGCGGCGTGCTCAATCTCCTCGTGCGCGTTGTGCAGCAGGATGGCCTTCAGCTCGGGGTCGTCGCAATCGTCGGCGCGCTGCCGGTACCAGTCCACCGCCTCCAGCTCCTCGATCAGCGAGGAGATGGCGTAGTGCATGTTCAAGGTCTTCTTGGACAGCTTCTCGCGCGGGACGTGAAGGCCTTCGCTGGACATCTCATGCTCCTGTCGTAACTCCCTGCTCTATGGCATGCGGGATCGAGATCACGCGAGCGGGGAAACACCCATGACCATCAATAGGCGTTCGGCCTTGGCGTTCCTTGGCGTGGGCCTGGCTGGTCCGGCTTTCGCGCAGGCGCCGGCGCGCTACGCAGGCGCGGTCGTCTTCAAGCACGGTGTCGCCTCGGGCGATCCCTTGGCCGACCGGGTAATCCTCTGGACCCGCATCACCCCGGCGCAGGCCACCGCCGGCGAAATCGCCTATCGCTGGCGGATCACCCCGACCGGCAAACCGGGCCTCTTCCGACGGGTGAAGACCCTGACCGGCGAGGGCGTCACCAGCGCCGCCCGCGACTTCACGGTGAAGGTCGATGTCGGCGGCCTGAAGCCAGGCGTACAGTACAGCTACGAGTTCGAGGCCAATGGCGTGGTCTCGCCCCCCGGTTGGACCCGCACCCTTCCGGTGGGCAAGACCGCCGATGTGGTGCTGGCCGTCGCCTCCTGTTCGCTGTTCCCGAACGGCTACTTCCACGCCTACAGCGCCATCTCCGCCCTGGCCCGCGTCGACGCGGTGATCCACCTGGGAGACTACATCTACGAGTACGGCGGTCCGGGCTCGTACGGCATGGACAGCAAGGTCGCCTGGCAGCGGCCCCATGAGCCCAACCATGAGATCGTCAGCCTGGCCGACTACCGGACCCGCCATGCTCAGTACAAGTCCGACGTCCAGCTTCAGGCCGCCCACGCCCGCGCCGCCTGGATCGTCGTCTGGGACGACCACGAGACCGCCAACGACAGCTTCGTGCAGGGAGCCGAGAACCACACGCCCATCGATGAGGGCGCCTGGAACACGCGCAAGGTCACGGCCATCAAGGCCTATTATGAGTGGATGCCGATCCGGGAGCCGGCGGACGGCGGGTTCGCCATCAACCGCACTTTCCACTTCGGCGACTTGGCCAGCCTGGTGATGCTGGAGACGCGGCTGACCGCCCGCGACCGCCAGCTCAGCTATGACCGGGACCTCAACGGACCGGACGGCAAGCCTGACCTGCCGGGCTTCCGAAAGAAGCTGGCCGACCCCTATCGTCGGATGATGGGCGAGCAACAGGAAGCCTGGCTCGCCTCGGAGCTGAAAGCCTCGGTGTCCGCGGGGCGCACTTGGCAGGTGCTAGGCAATGAGGTGCTGATGGCCCGCATCGGCATCCCCGACGCGCGCAAGGAGATGGGGGAAGCGGCCTATGCCACGGCCCTCGCGGCTTCCTCGGAACCCGCTCGGAAACGGATCGCCCGGTTTGGGGACTTCGCCAAGATGGAGCTGCCCTACGGTCTGGACATGTGGGACGGCTATCCCGTGGATCGTGAGCGGGTCTATGCGGCGGTGAAGGCGGCTCAGGCCCGGGCCATCGTGCTCGCGGGCGACAGCCACGCCTTCTGGGTCAACGAACTCTTCGACGCTGCCGGAACCCGGGCTGGGGTTGAGTTTGGGACCACC
>NZ_JANPJP010000134.1:0-26386 GCF_031425575.1 Phenylobacterium sp. | reverse complement strand
CACCCGCGCCCTGCTGACACCGGTGTCCTGGATCTGGGCGGCGGTGACGGCCCGGCGGATCGCCAAGACCACGCCCATCGACCCCGGCGTGCCGGTGATCTGCGTCGGAAACCTCACCGCCGGGGGCACGGGCAAGACCCCGGTGGTGCGCGAGCTGCTGAGGCGCCTGCGCGCGCGGCACGTCGATGCGCATGGGCTGTCGAAGGGCTATGGCGGATCCCTTGAAGGGCCCCTGCAGGTGGACCCCGCCCGGCACACGGCGGCCGAGGTGGGGGACGAGCCCCTGATGCTGGCCGGCGACGCCCCGATCTGGATCTCACGCAACCGCGCCAACGGGGCCCTGGCCGCCGCCTGGGCCGGCGCCCAGGCCCTGGTGATGGACGACGGCCACCAGAACCCCTCGATCAAGAAGACCCTGTCCCTGGCTGTGGTGGACGGCGAGACTCGCAACAACGAATGGCCCCTCGGCGACGGGGCGGTCTTCCCCGCCGGCCCCCTGCGCGAGCCCCTGGCCGTAGGCCTTGCCCGGGCAGACGCGGTGATCCTGATGCTGCCGTCAGACCTTGAGGCGCCGGATCCTGAGCTGGTGGCGGTGTTCGCCGGCAAGCCCGTGCTAATCGCCCGGCTCGCCCCCACCGCCCCGCCCCCGTCTGGGCCGCAGGTGGGGTTCGCCGGCGTCGGCAAGCCATGGAAGGTGGAGCGGTCCCTGCAGGCGGCGGGATGCGATCTGAAGGACTTCGCGCCCTTCCCCGACCACAGGGTCTATGACGAACGCACCCTGCAGGCGCTGGCCGACCGCGCGGCGACCTTCGGCGCGGGGCTTGTGACCACCGAGAAGGACTGGGCGCGCCTGCCGCCAGCGTGGCGCGAGAAGATCACCGCCTGGCCGGTGGCGGCGGTGTTCGAGGACGAGGCCGCCCTCGAAGCGCTGCTGGACCTGGCCCTTAGGCCTTAGCGCCGGCCTTCTGGGCGTAGGCCCAGCTGGCCTTGGCCAGCTGCGGCACGCGCAGGGCCATGGCGGCGGCCTGCGGGCTGTTGGCCGTACCGTCGCGGGCGCGGCCCACGATCCCCTGACAGATCCCGGCCAGCCGGAACATGTTGTAGGAGAAGAACCAGTTGAGGTCGTGCAGGGCCTCGCGATTGGTCAGCCGGCAGTATTCGGCGACGTACTCATCCAGGGTCGGGATGCCGTGGGCCTTGAGGTCCGGGATGGCCGAGATGCCGCCATTGACCCAGTTCATCAGCAGATAGGTGAAGTCGGCCAGGGGCTCGCCCAGGGTGGAGAGCTCCCAGTCCAGCACCGCCACCACCCGCGGCTCAGTGGCGTGAAGCACCATGTTGTCCAGTCGGTAGTCGCCGTGCACGACGGAGGTCCGCTCCTGCTCGGGCAGGCTCTCGGGCAGCCACTTGATCAGCCGCTCCATCTCCTCGATGTGCTCGGTCTCGCTGGCCTTGTACTGCTTGGTCCAGCGATCGACCTGACGGCCCATATAGTTGCCGGGGCGGCCGTAGTCGCCCAGGCCGATGGCCTCGTGGTCGGTGTTGTGCAGGTCAGCCAGGGTCTTGAGCTTGGCCATGTAGATGGCGTGGCGCTCGGCCGGTTCGTATTGGGGCAGGCTCTGGTCCCAGAGGATGCGGCCCTCCACCATGTCCATCACATAGAACATGGTGCCGATGACGCTGTCGTCGGTGCACAGGCCCCAGGACTTGGCCACCGGGAAGCCGGTGGTGTGCAGGGCGGTGATCACCTTGTACTCGCGGTCCACTGCGTGGGCCGAGGGCAGCAGCTTGCCCGGCGGCTTGCGGCGCAGGACGTATTTCTTGTTCGGGGTGACAAGCTGGTATGTGGGGTTCGACTGCCCACCCTTGAACTGGCGGACCTCCAGGGGGCCGGCATAGCCCGCGACATTGGCTTCCATCCAGGCGGCCAGGGCGGCTTCGTCGAACTTGTGGCTCTCCACGACCTCTTTGGTGCCGGTGTTGAGCTGCTCGCGCGCCTGCTCGGTGACTTCGGCCATGGGCGTTCCCCTTGTTCTCTTACGCGTGTTTGAAAACACCATACCGAGCCCCCCGCCCTCACGGCAAGGCAAGAGGCGAGCTTCATACCGGAACTTCGAATATCTAGGCGGGCTTGCCCAGCACCCGCCAGCCGATGTCGGTGCGGTGGAAGCCGCCGGGCAGGTGGATCTGGGCCACCGCCGCATAGGCCCTGTCGCGGGCCACCTGCAGGCTGGGACCCCGCGCGCAGACGTTCAGCACCCGGCCGCCGCTGGCGCGCAGGGTTCCGTCGGCGTCACGCGACGTCCCGGCGTGGAAGACCACTACGTCGGGGCCGAAGTCCTGCTCCGCGCCGGTGATGGCGGCACCGGTCCTGGGGGCGTCGGGATAACCCTTGGCGGCGATGACGACGCAGATGGCGGCCTCGTCGCGCCACACGGGCGCGGGCGTCTGGTCCAGGGTCCCGGTGGCGCAGGCCAGCAGATAGGGGACGAGGTCGCTCTCAAGACGCAGCATCAGCACCTGGCACTCCGGATCGCCGAACCGGACGTTGAATTCCACCAGCTTGGGGCCATCCGCCGTCGCCATCAGCTCCACGAACAGCACACCGCGATAGGGGGCGCCCTCCGCCGCGATCCCGGCGAAAGCGCGCTCGGCCAGGCGCTCTCGGGTCTGGTCCATCAAGGCCTGGGTGAAGACCGGCGCGGGGGAATAGGTCCCCATGCCGCCGGTGTTTGGCCCCTGCTCATTGTCATAGGCCCGCTTGTGGTCCTGGGCCCCGCCGAACAGGATCGAGGTCTTGCCGTCGCAGAGCGCGAAGAGCGAACCGATCTCGCCCACCAGGAACTCCTCGATCACGACGCGCGCACCCGCGGTTCCGAAGCGGCCGCCCAGGGTGTCGTCGATGGCGGCCTCGGCGGCGGCCAGGTCTTCAGCGATCACCACGCCCTTGCCCGCCGCAAGGCCATCGGCCTTGATCACATAGGGCGGCTTGAAGCCGGCGAGCGCGGCCTTGGCCAGGGCCGCGTCCTCGAACACCCCATAGGCCGACGTCGGCAGGCCGTGGCGGTCGCAGAAGGCCTTGGTGAAAGCCTTGGAGCTCTCAAGCTGTCCGGCCTGCGCGACCGGCCCGAAACAGGGAATGGCGGCCTCAGCCAGGGCGTTGGCCAGGCCCGCCTCGACGGAGACCTCGGGTCCGATCACCACCAGGGCGGCGGCGATCTCCCGGGCCAGGGCCACCAGGGCCGGAACGTCCGTGGGCTTGATGGCGCGCAGTTCCCCAAGCGCCACCATGCCGGGGTTGCCGGGTGCGATCACCAGGCGCCCCAGGAGCGGCGAGGCCGCGATCTTCCAGGCCAGCGCATGCTCGCGCCCGCCCGAACCGACGAGGAGGATGTTCATGACCCGCGCTTTCGCCCGGCGAGCCACGCCGGTCAAGCCGCCAGGGCTTGTCCCATCGCACCCGGTTGTGATCTTAGGTCCGCGAGCCCCCGGCGGGCGCCTTCCGATGGACGATTGATGCCCACCACCCTCCGCGACGACCTGGCCGCCAAGGCCTGCGACCCTACCCTCTCCGACCTGATCCTGACCGTTGTGCGGACCAGCGCAGAGATCAGCGCCCTGGTCCGTCGCGGAGCGCTGGGGGAGGTGTTCGGGGCGCTCGAAAGCGAGAACGTCCAGGGCGAAGTGCAGAAGAAGCTCGACGTGATCTCCAACGACATGCTGCTGGAAAGCTGCGGCGCGTCACCGGCGCTGATGGCCATGGCGTCGGAGGAGATGGACGACATCCATCCGGTCCGCGACCTCACGCCCAAGGGCGGCTACCTGCTGCTGTTCGATCCTCTGGACGGCTCCAGCAACATCGACGTCAACGTCTCCATCGGCACCATCTTCTCGATCCTGCCCGCGCCCCGCGTGGACGCGCCCCGCCCGGCCGTCCTGACCGACTTCCTGCAGAAGGGCCGCGCGCAGCTCGCTGCGGGCTACGTGGTCTACGGCCCGCAGACCACCCTGGTCCTGACTCTCGGCGACGGCGTCGACGCCTTCACCCTGGACCCGGAAACCGGCGACTGGCTGCAGACCGGGTCCGGCGTGACCATACCGGTGGAGACCAAGGAGTACGCCATCAACGCCTCGAACCTGCGCCACTGGGCGCCGGCGGTGCGCGGCTATATCGAGGCCTGCCTGGAGGGCGAGACCGGGCCCCGGGGCAAAAACTTCAACATGCGCTGGATCGCTTCGATGGTGGCCGACGTCCACCGCATCATGATGCGCGGCGGTGTCTTCCTCTACCCCTGGGACGCGCGCGAACCCGACCGGGCCGGCAAGCTGCGCCTGATGTACGAGGCCAATCCGATGTCGATGCTGGTGGAGCAGGCCGGCGGCGCGGCCTTCGACGGCCACGGGGCCATCCTCGACGCCGAGGTCACCGACCTGCACCAGCGGATCTCGGTGATGCTGGGCTCACGCGCCGAGGTCGAGCACCTGGAACGCCTGCACCGGGACGCCTGAGGTCAGGCGTCCATGTCCAGGGAGTAGCCGGCCGAGCGCACCGTGCGGATCGGATCGGCCTCGGCTTCCTGGCGGTTCAGCGCCTTGCGCAGGCGGCCGATGTGGACGTCCACGGTGCGGGCCTCGACATAGACGTCCGAGCCCCAGACCGCGTCCAGCAGCTGCTCGCGCGAGAACACCCGGCCGGGGTGCTGCATCAGATAGTCCAGCAGCCGGAATTCCGTCGGGCCGAGGTGGATCTCGCTGCCCGCCCGCTTCACCCGGTGCGCCACGCGGTCGATCACCAGGTCGCCGATGTGGACGCGGTCCTCCGCCAGACCGGGCCGGATGCGGCGCAGCACGGCGCGGATGCGCGCCGAGAGCTCGCTCATGGCGAAGGGCTTGATGATGTAGTCGTCGGCGCCGGTGTCGAGGCCGCGAATGCGATCGCTCTCCTCGCCGCGCGCCGTCAGCATAATGATCGGAATGTTGCGGGTCTCGCCGCGCTGCCGTAGCCGGCGGCAGACCTCGATGCCGGAGACCTTGGGCAGCATCCAGTCGAGCACCACCAAGTCGGGCAGGCGCTCGCTGACCTGGGTCAGGGCCTCCTCGCCGTCCATGGCGACGGCCACGTCGTAGCCTTCCTTCTCGAGGTTGTACTGCAGCAGGGTGGAAAGCGCGTCCTCGTCTTCCACCACCAGGATGTAGGGGATCATTCTCAGATTTCCTTCGCCAGGGCGTCAGTCTTGGGCCGGGCCGTACCGATGGTCTCGGCCCCGGTGATTTCGTAGTGGATGATCTCGGCGATGTTGGTGGCGTGGTCGCCGATACGTTCGAGGTTCTTGGCCACGAACAGCATGTGGGCGCAGGCGGTGATCGTGCGCGGATCGCCCATCATGTAGGTCAGCAGTTCGCGGAACAGGCTGTTGTAGTGCTCGTCCACCTCGTCGTCGCGGGACCAGACAGCCAGCGCCCGGTCGAGATCCGACGCCGTATAGGCGTCCAGCACGTCCTTCAGCCGGCCCAGGACCAGCTTGCCCATCCGCTCGATGGAGCGGGTCAGGGGACTCATCGGCTCGGCCTCGGTCAGCACCAGGGTGCGCTTGGCGATGTTCTTGGCCAGGTCGCCGCAGCGTTCGAGGTTCATGGCGATCTTCATGGCCGCCACGGTCTTGCGCAGGTCGTTGGCCATGGGTTGGCGCAGGGCGATCAGCCGGATCGCCTTGCGCTCGATATCGGCTTCCAGGACATCCAGCCGCTCGTCGCGGGCGACCACAGTCTCGGCCAGGGTGGTGTCGCGGCGGACGACTGCGTCGATGCCGTCGCCGACCTGGGCTTCCGTCAGGCCGCCCATCCGGGCGCACTCGGCGGTCAGCGTGTTCAGCTCGTCTTCGTAGGATTTGACGATGTGCTCGTTCATGTCCGTGCCCCTAGCCGAACCGGCCGGTGATGTAGTCCTGGGTGCGGCTGTCGCGCGGGTTGGTGAAGATCTCCCCGGTGGGACCGGCCTCCACCAGCTTGCCCAGGTGGAAGAAGGCGGTCTTCTGCGAAACGCGCGCGGCCTGGGCCATGGAGTGGGTGACGATGACGATGCAGTACTGGTTGCGCAGTTCGTCGATCAGTTCCTCGATCCGCGCCGTGGCGATGGGGTCGAGCGCCGAACAGGGCTCGTCCATCAGGATCACCTCGGGGCTGACGGCGATGGCGCGCGCGATCACCAGGCGCTGCTGCTGCCCGCCGGAGAGGCCGGTGCCGGGCTGGTGCAGCCGGTCGGCCACCTCCCCCCAGAGGCCGGCCTTCTTCAGCGAGGTCTCCACCAGGGCCTCCAGCTCGGACTTGCTGCTGGTCAGGCCGTGGATGCGCGCGCCGTAGGCCACGTTCTCGAAGATGGTCTTGGGGAAGGGATTGGGCTTCTGGAAGACCATGCCGACCCGGGCGCGCAGGATGACGGGGTCGATGGCGCGGTCGTTGACGTCCTCGCCGTCGAGCTCGATCCGTCCACGGACCGTGGCGCCGGGGATGGTGTCGTTCATCCGGTTGATGCAGCGCAGGAAGGTCGACTTGCCGCAGCCGGAGGGGCCGATCAGGGCGGTGACCGCCTTTTCCGGCACGTCCAGGGAGACGTCGAACAGGGCCTGCTTGTCGCCGTAGAAGACGTTGACGTCGCGGGCGCGGATCTTGATCGCGTGCTGCGGCCCGCCGGTGTGGGCGCGGTCGATGGTGATATGGGCGGGCGCCGAGCCGTGGGCCTGGCTGTCGTCGCGCTGGGCGGGCATAGGGGACCTTGGGATTTGACGTCGGATCATCTGACTACCACCGGCGTTCGAAGCGGCGGCGGAGCAGGATCGCGGCGAGGTTCATGATGATCATGAAGGCGAGGAGGACGAGGATCGCCGCGGCGGTGCGCTCGTGGAAGGCGCGTTCCGAGGCGTTTTCCCAGATGAAGACCTGGACCGGCAGGACGGTGGCCGCCCCGGTGAAGCCCTCGGGCACGCCGGGCACGAAGGAGATCATGCCGATCATCAGCAGGGGGGCGGTCTCGCCGAGCGCGTGGGCCAGCGACAGGATCGCGCCGGTCATGACGCCCGGCATGGCCAGGGGCAGGACATGGTGGACCACGGTCTGGGTGCGCGAGGCGCCGACCCCCAGGGCCGCTTCCCGGATGGAGGGCGGCACCGCCTTCAGCGCCGAGCGGGTGGCGATGATCACCGTCGGCAGGGCCATCAGCGCCAGGACCAGCCCGCCCACCAGGGGCGAGGACCGGGGCACGTGCATCCAGTTGATGAACACCGCCAAGCCCAGCAGGCCATAGACGATGGAGGGCACGGCGGCGAGGTTGTTGATGTTGACCTCGATCAGGTCGGTCCAGCGGTTCTTGGGCGCGAACTCTTCCAGATAGGTCGCCGCCAGCACCCCGATGGGCACGGCCAGAACCGCGGTCACCAGCAGCATCATGGCCGAGCCGACCACGGCGCCGAGCACGCCGGCCTGTTCCGGCTCGGTGGAGTCGGACTTGGTGAGGAAGTCCAGGTTGAAGCCCTTCGAGACGGCGCCGGACGCCTGCATCTTGTCGAGCCAGGTCAGCTGACGGTCGTCGAGCTTGCGCTCGTCCTGGGGCGTGGAGCGCTTCAACTCCCCCTTGTAGTAGAGGGCGGCGTCGGCCTTCACGGGGCCGCTCAGGGTGACCTGCTTGCCGAGGAGGGAGGGATCATCCCGGACCATCTCCAGGAGCTGGAAGCCGAAGTCGTTGGAGATGATGTCCATCATCTTGCCCGACGCCTCGCCGGACGCGTCGTTGGTCTCGCCCAGGCGGGCCAGCATCTGTTCGGCCACCAGCAGGTCAAAATTGGAGTTGGCGATGTCGGCCGCGTTCACCTTGGCGGGGTCGACATAGATGGTCTGGGTGACCTGGTAGTCGATGAAGGTGGAATAGCCCTGCAGGCCGATCCGGCCCACCAGCATCACGAGGAAGCCGAGAGCGAAGACGATCGCCAGCTGGCCGTAGAGCCGGAAGCGCCGCTCCTGGGCGTAGCGCTTCTTCAGACGCGTCTCCAGCCCTTGGCGGAAGGCGGTCTTGTCCTTGGGGAGGGCGCCGTCAGTCATACTGTTCCCGGTACTTCTGGACGATGCGCAGGGCGATCACGTTCAGGATGAAGGTCATCACGAAGAGCGTCAGGCCCAGACCGAAGGCTGAGAGAGTCTTGGGGCTGTCGAATTCCTGGTCGCCGGTCAGCAGGGTGACGATCTGCACCGTCACGGTGGTCACGGTGTCCAGGGGATTGAGCGTGGTCTTGGCCTGAAGCCCGGCGGCCATGGTGACGATCATGGTCTCGCCGATCGCCCGCGACACCGCCAGAAGCATGGCCGCCATGATGCCCGGCAAGGCGGCGGGCAGGACCACCAGCTTCACCGTCTCAGACCGGGTGGCGCCCATGGCCAGGCTGCCGTCACGCAGGGACTGGGGCACGGCATTCATGATGTCGTCGGAGAGGGACGAGACGAAGGGGATCAGCATGATCCCCATCACGGCGCCCGCCACCAGGGCCATCTGGTTCTGCACCTGGCTGAGATAGATGCCCAGGCTGTCCATCGGCCCGCCGATCAGCAGGGCGCCAAGGCCGTTGAAGGCCTCACGGAAGATCGGCCCAACGGTGAGGGCGGCGAAGAAGCCGTAGACCACGGTCGGCACGCCGGCGAGGATCTCCAGGAGCGGCTTGACCACGCCCCGCGTCAGCGGATTGGCGTACTCCGAAAGGTAGATCGCCGAATAGAGGCCGATGGGGGCCGCCACAAGCATGGCGATCAGCATGATGAGGAAGGTGCCCGCGAACAGCGGCACCGCGCCGAACGCGCCCTTGGAGGCGTACTGGTCGCTGCGCATGGCGATCTGCGGGTCCCACTGGGTCCCGAACAGGAAGTCGACCGGAGACACCGACTGGAAGAAGCGCCAGCTTTCCCAGACCAGGGAGCCGACAATGCCCACGGTGGTGAGGATGGCGGTGACCGCGCAGGCCAGGAACAGGACGGCGATCCACCCCTCCACCCGGTTGCGGGCCCGGAAGGTCGGGCCGATCCGAGGATAGGCCAGGGCGAGGCCTGCCAGACCCACCACCACGCCGGCGGCGAGGGCGCCGTACTGGATAAGCTGCTCCAGGCGCTTGGACTGGGCGGCCTTGGCCTCGAGGGCGGTTTTCAGATCTCCGGCGTAGACGGTCTCGCTCGCCTGCGAGCCGTGGGCCAGGGCCCGGGCGTCGTCGAAGAACACATTCTGGCCCTGGGGAGTCAGCGCCGAAACAGCGGCGGGCGGGTCAGCGCGCAGCAGGGCCGCCTCCATGCGGCCGCCGAGCATGGCCGCGGCCAGGACGATCAGGGCCGCGGGCAGGCCGGCCCACAGGGCGACATAGCTGCCATGATAACCCGGCAGGGAATGGAACGAGCCCGCCTTGACCGTCGATGCAAGGCGCTGGGCCTTGTGACGCCCAAAGGCATAGGTTGCGCCAGAGAACAGGAAGAGCGCCAGTAAGGCGATCCAGGTGAGCATCGCGGCTCCCAAGCCAGAACAAGGTGGGAGGTCATCCCACGCCGCGCGGAACCTGCCTGCGCAATGCTGTCCGCTTACGACACTTCTACGACGGTTTTGTAACGACCCCCGGAGACGGGGTCGGCGGCAGTGCGAGAGAGCCCGGAATCAGCGGGAAATAGGCGCTGAAGGTCGCCCCCTCCCCCTCAACGCTTTCCACCGCCAGGCCGCCGCGGTGGCGGTTCATGATGTGCTTGACGATGGCGAGCCCCAGGCCGGTGCCGGACCGCTCGCCGCTCTTCTGGCCTTCGACCCGGTAGAATCGCTCGGTCAGCCGCGGCAGGTGCTCGCGCTTCAGGCCGACGCCGGAGTCGGTGACCCGCAGCGCCGCATAGAGGTCAGGGCCGTGGTCTGGCGTCAGCAGGGACAGTCGCGCCGACTGCGCCCTCAAAGGCGCGGCGGCCGCGTCCGCGGTCAGCCCGCTCACCAGGGCGATCTTCACAGACCCTGCGCGCGGTGAGTACTTCAGCGCGTTGTCCACCAGGTTCTGAGCCACCTGAACGATCTGGTCGCGATCGCCCGAGACCACGGCGACCCCACGGGGTGGCAGGCAGGGAACCAGGGTCACGCCGCGCTCCCGGGCGAGCGGCCCCAGGGCGTCGATCACGTCCATTACCGCGGAAGCCAGGTCCGTCTCGCCCTGAGGAGCGATGTGTTCGTTGAGCTCGATCCGTGAGAGCGACAACAGATCATCGATCAGGCGCGCCATCCGTTCGGCCTGGGTCGACATGATGGTGAGGAACTTCTCCCGCGCGCCCTCGTCGGTGCGGGCGTGGCCCCGCAGGGTTTCGATAAAGCCGGAGAGGGAGGCCAGCGGAGTGCGCAGCTCGTGGCTCGCGTTGGCCAGGAAATCGGCCCGGGTCTGCTCGGCGCGGCGGATGTCGGTCTCGTCACGTAGCACCAGCAGGGCCAGGCGGGAGCCGTCCGGAGCTTCGCCCAGGGGCTTGGCGAAGGCCTTCAGGACCCGGGCCTGGGCGCCGCCCATCTCATAGAGCGCCTGACTGTCGAGACCGCCGAACAGCGCCTCGTCCACCGCCTCCAGCACATGGGGATCACGGATCGCGGTGACCAGAAGGCCTGCCTCAAACTGAATCCGCAGCAGGTCGCGGGCGGCGTCATTAACCATCACGAAACGCCGACCTGTGAGGTCATCGGGTTCATGGGCGGAGATGACTAGCACCGGATCGGGCAGCGCGTTGATGATGCTGACATAGGGCGGCGCGTTTTCGTGCGGCGGACGCGTGGGCGCCAGGAGTGGCTGTCCCTCCGGATCGACCACACGGGCGCTTCGCCAGACCACCGCCAGAACCAGCACCGTGAGGGCCGCCGCCGTCCAGATGGCCACGTCCCGCTCGGCGAACTCCCCCGCGCCCAGGGCCAGCACCGCAAGGATTCCCAGCCCGCCGGTGATCAGCGCCGGGCCCGAGAGCCGGAGCCATCCGCGCGGCGGCGTCTGCGACAAAACGATTCTCCGCGGCTGCAAAGTTTGAGCAGGCCCGAGACTTATGACACTGACATGACAGCGGCCCAAGTGGTGGGGCGACTCGAAATCTGCGACCGGTTCAAAAATAACCTCTACTCATCCGATAGGCTTTGTCCGATCTCCACGGACCACAGTCTCGGAAAACTCAGACAAACCGAGGGGCCAGAGGCCAAATGGCTTTGAAATCGAAACTGCTTCTGGGGGCCACAGGTCTTGTCCTGGCTTGGCCCGGCCTGGCCGCGGCCGATCCCGCCACCGACGCCAAGATCGCCGCGCTTGAGGCGCAATTGTCGCTGCTGCAGGCCCAGATCGCCGAACTGAAGATTTCCACAGGCGCCAGCATCGCCGCCAAGCGGCCCGACGCGAAGACAGCCTCAGCCTCCATCGCGGGCGGCAAGCCGACCATCACCTCCTCCGACGGCAAGTTCTCCGCCACCCTTCACGGGGTGATGCAGCTCGACACCGCCAAGTACGACCAGCACGACCGCCTGCCGGCCGCGGTCACCGCGCGGGATCTGTCGGGCGGCGCGAACTTCCGCCGCGCCCGCATCGGCGTCGATGGAAGGGTCTTCGGCGCCTTCGACTACAATATCCTGTTCGACTTCGGCGGGTCCGGCGCTGAGGATTCCGGGCGGATTCAGGAGATGTGGGTGCAGTACTCCGGATTGAAGCCCCTGCGCTTCCGGGTCGGCGCCTTTGCTCCGCCGCTCGGCCTTGAAGACGCGGCCTCCACTAACGGAGCCCTCTTCCCGGAACGTCCGGCCGCGGCCGACATCGCCCGCGGCCTGGCCGGTGGCGACACCCGCATCGGCGGCGGCGTCATCGGCCATGGCGACCACTGGTTCGCCTCCGCCATCGCCACCGGCGCCCTGGTCCAAAGCCTCAATTCCGCGACCACGGCCTTCAACGCCCCGATCTTCGACGAACAGCAGGGCTACGCCCTGCGGGTCGCGGGCACACCGCTTCATGGCGCCGACTGGCTGATCCATGTCGGGGCAAACGCCAGCGTCGTGGCCCAGCCCACCGACCTGGGCGCGGCCGCGGGGACCCGCTACGCCCTGCAGCTGCGCGAGCGCCCTGAACTGCGGGTCGACGGCTCCCGCCTGGTGGACACCGGCCAGATCGACGCCAGGGGCGCCCAGGCCTACGGCCTGGAATTCGCCGCCCAGAAGCAGAACCTGTACATCCAGGCCGAGTACTTCGATTTCTCCGTGGACCGCCGCAACCCTGCGGTCGGCGCCTCCGACCCCAGCTTCAACGGCTGGTATGCTCAGGGCAGCTGGGTGCTGACCGGCGAGCGCCGCAAATACAACACCACGACAGCAGCCTTCGACGCCCCTGGCGTCGACAAGCCCTTCGATCCCTCGAACGGCCAATGGGGCGCGTGGGAGCTCGCAGCGCGCTATTCGACCATCGATCTCAACGACGCGGAAAACAGCCTGATAGCCGCCGAGCGGGTACGCGGTGGCGAGCAGGATATCTGGACCCTCGGCGTCAACTGGTTCCCCAACCCCGCCGTCAAGTTCATGCTCGACTATTATGACGTCAGCGTGGACCGGAAGAACGCCGCCGGGGCCGCCATCGGCCAGGACTACCGCGCCCTGAACCTGAGGTCCCAGATCGCCTTCTAAGCCTCTTCAATCCAGCCTAAGAGCCAGGCGTCATTCGCAAGAGCCTTTACCGCCCCAGCCTTTCTTCGGGGTGGTTCGCAACCCGTGAGTTGGGCGCCCGTTCTCTGGCCTCGAAGAGGGCCTCGCCATGAACAATCTCTCGATGACCGATATTGTGGGCACGCTGGCGGCGCTCTGCTCCATGGCCAGCTTCACACCCCAGATCATCAAGATCTGGCGCGAGAAGGACGCCACCTCGGTCTCTCTTCGGATGTATGTGGTGACGGTGACCGGGTTCGCCCTCTGGATCGCCTACGGTATCCTGATCGGTAGCTGGCCGGTGGCGGCCTCCAACGTCGTCTGCCTGGCGCTCTCGGCGGCCATCCTGGCCCTCAAGTGGCGCTTTCGCGAAAACGAGGGCTGAGGGCCACCCCGGTTGGCGCCGCGACCGCCGCGCTCTAGATTGCCGCCAACCGCGGGCTGAGCCCCGTACATGACCCACCCCCAATCGCGGCCGACGGCGCCTCGGACTCCCGAGCCCTCACGCGTGACAGGACACCGAGATGTCGAACGACCGTTTTGCCCCGGCTGAAGCCGCCTTCAAGGTGGGAGACCGGGACGAGGGCATTCGCCTCACCGTCGAGCAATTGACCCTCGACCCCAATGTTCCGTCCCGAGTCTATCAGAACTTCACGGCCTTGCTGGTTCGCCACAAGCTCTACGAGCAAGCCGAGCACTGGGCGAGGCTCGCCACCGACCGCTACCCGCGCGATCTTGAGATTTGGAACATTCTGGGCGTCGCGCTGCGCCGGCTCGGACGCCATGCGGAGGGCCTCAAGGCCCTGGACCGCGCCGTCAAGATCAACCCCAAGAACCTGACGCCGCAGGTCAACCGCGGCAATATCCTGAATGACCTGAAGAGCCCGGCGGCCATTGAGGTCTTCACCAAGATCATCCGCCAGCAGCCGACCAACGCCGAACACCAGCGCTCGCTTGGCCGGGCCTACTGGTTCGCCGGCGAGGTGGATAAGGCTGAGATGCGCTTCAACCTGGCGGTCAAGCTGAAGCCCGACTATGTCGACGCCTGGCTCGATCTGACCTCTCTCGCCGCCGAGACGAGGGGCGCGGTGGAGACCTTGCCGGTGTTGGAGCGCGCGGTCGCGGCCCTTCCCCACGACCACCGGATGCGCGAATCCATGGGGGTCATGCTGCGCCGCGCCGGGCGCAACAAGGACGCCGAGACCTATTTCGCCAACCTCCTGACCGAACTCGGCGAACACGGCTGGATCCACTATCAGTTCGGCCTGACCCTCGCCGACTACAACCGGGACGAGGCCAATCTGCAGTTCGAGAAGGCGCATGAACTGGCGCCGGACAACGCCGATTTCCAGCTCGCCCTGGCAGAGAGCTATTCGCGGACCCGCTCCGGCGACGAAGCGGCCAATCTCGAACGCGCCTATCAACTGCTGAAGCCGATTATCGACAAGGTGGGCGGGGGCGCGGGCGCGGTGAAGGTGGCGAGCGACATCTTCGTTCGGGTCGCCGACTACGACGCCGCCGACGCCCTGGGGGACTTCGAGCACCTGGGACGGCTGTGGGCCTCCAACGGCCGCCACACCGCCCTGCTCTCCCACCTGGCCCGGGTCCGCACCTCGCAGGACCGAGACGAGCTGATCTACCAGCACCGCATCTGGGGCCAACAGGTGGAGGCCGCGGTCGCCCGCCGGCCGATCACACACCCGGCGCCTCGCACGCCCAACGGCAAGATCCGGGTCGGCTTCATGTCCTCGGACCTACGGTCGCACCCGGTCGCCTACTTCTCCCTGCCGCTGTTCGAGCAGTATGACCGGGAGAAGTTCGAGGTCTATTGCTACTCCTACTATACCGGCCGGGAAGACCCGACCCAGAAGCGCATCGCCGAGATGGTGCAGGGCTTCCGCTGGAACCCCGACATCAACGACCGGGACGCCGCCCAGGTGATCGCCGACGACCAGCTGGACATGCTGATCGAGCTTGGCGGCTCCACGCATATGAACAAGATCTCAGTGATGGCCTACTAGCCCGCGCCGATCCAGGCGAGCTGGCTTGGCTATCCGCACTCCGCCGGGCTGAAGGCCATCGACTACCTGATCGTCGACCCCTTCATGCTGCCTGAGCGGGAGGGCCTGCTGATTGAGAAGCCGCTGGTTCTGCCGCACGGCTGGTTCGCCCTGTCTTCCGGCGCCTTCAATGACCGCGTGGCCGTGCAGAACCCGGCGCCGGTGGCGCGAAACGGCTATGTCACCTTCGGCACCGCCAACAATCCGTACAAGTACAGCCGCGACATGGTCCGCACCTGGGCCAAGGCCGTCGCCCAGGTCCCCAATTCGAAGTTCATGTTCGTGCGGCCGGAGGGCGGATCGGAAAGTTTCCGCAAGAACCTCGCCGCGATCTTCGCCGAGGAGGGCGTCAGCGCCGATCGCCTCCGGTTCGAGGCGGTGCGCGGCGCCCACCTGCCCTTCTACAACGAGATGGACATCTCGCTGGACAGCTTCCCTCAGACCGGCGGCACCACCACCTGCGAAAGCCTCTGGATGGGGGTCCCGGTTATCACCCTGGTGGGCGAAACCCTGTTCGAGCGGCTCAGCTATTCCAGCCTGATGAATGGAGGCCTGCCTGAGCTCTGCGCCCGCGACACCGAGGGCTACATCGCCGCGGCGGTGAAACTGGGCAAGGATCCCGACTGCATCAGCGAACTGCGCGCGGGCCTGCGCGAACGCATGCGCGCCAGCCCCATCGGTCAGACGGACCAGTTCGCCCACGACTTCTTCGGGCTTATCGAGAAGGCTGTGAAGGGTTAGGCCCGGCCGCCCAGCAGGCCGCGCCGCGCGACCTCGCGGTAGTAGTCGACATAGGCGTCCCAGAAGCCGGCCTCGTCCCAGGCCTGGTCCAGGGTCGGCTCGTCATTGGCGATGATGCGCGGTTCGGGGAAGGTCGTCTGCTCCAGGCAATCCACCGGGCAATCGCGTCCCAGCCGCGTCGAAGCCTCACGAGCGACGCGCAGGGCGAACTCCCCCTGGGCGCCGACATAGCCGGCCGGACGACAGACGCGGTCCAGCTTCGGATTGGCCAGCATCTCGTTCACCAGCGCCGCATAGGCCCGCGCCAGCAGCACGACGGGGATGTTATCGCGCACATAGGCTGGTGTGCGGACAATCGCCGCCTTTCCAGCAAACCAGGCCTGGAACAGCGACCAGACCAGCCGCCCCTCCTCTAGCGGGCCGAACGGTCCATTGATCATGAAGCGTCCGAAGGCCAGCCCCCTCCAGAGGGCCAGGTGACGGAAGCCGTCATTGGTGAGCCGCTTGGACAGGCCGTAGGGCGAGACGGCCAGCCCCTCCGCCGCGTCCTCGAAGCCGGTGCCGGTGGCGATGACGCCCGTCACGCCCGCCGCCGCCGCCGCCTCGAACACCAGGCCGGCCCCGGTCAGGTTGCGGGTTACGCCTGCGGCCACATCATAGTCGGCGTTACGGTAGCCCGGGATATCGGCGGCGTGGTGGGCCAGGATGTCCAGGGGGCCGGCGGTTTTCAGCAGATCCAGGAAGGCGGGCGACCCGAAGGGGGTCTCAAAGACGACATCGGCTACGCCCTTCAGCCGCTGCACCCGGTCGCGGCGCAGCCCCTCATAGTCGGCCTCGGCCCGCTTCAGCGGCGCGACCACCTGGTGCCCCGCGTCGGCCAGGCCCTGGGCGATCCAGACCCCGGTGAAGGACGTCGCGCCAGTGAGCAGGACCCGGGCCATCTCAGGCGCCGTGGTCCGGGTAGGTCGCGTCGCGCTCCGACATCACCACAGGCTGCGCCGGCCAGGCGATCCCGAAGACGGGATCGTTCCAGCGCACGCCGCGCCCGTGCCCAGGCTCGAACATGCGGTCGATCTGGTACAGGACGTCGGTGTCCGGCTCCAGGGTGATGAAGCCATGGGCCATGCCCGCTCGGATCAGCAGGGCGCGGCCATTGTCCGCCGAAAGCTCCGCTCCGGTCCATTTCAGGTAGGTCGGACTGGCGGGCCGCAGGTCCACGGCCACATCGAAGATCGCGCCCCGCGTCACCCGCACCAGTTTCACCTCGGCGCGCGGCGGCGCCTCATAGTGCATGCCACGCAGGGTGCAGGCGGCGATGTTGCGTGACAGGCTGGTCTGGGCCGGAACGAAGGGATGGCCCGCCGCGGCGAACGCCTCGGGGCAGTGCAGCCGCGCGAAGGAACCCCGCTCGTCTGTCGACGGATCGAGCTCCACGACCGTCACGCCGGCGATGGCCGTGGCTTCGAACCGCATCAGCTTATGACCTTGGTCTCCGGCGAGGCGGTGACGAAACGGCCGCCCCAGCCCTTGATGTGCGCCAGCTGCCCCATAATCTCGTCCTTCAGGTTCCAGGGCAGGATCAGCAGGTAGTCCGGCCGGATCTCGTCGACCTTGGCCGGGGCGTGGATCGGGATGTGGCTGCCCGGCATGTAGTGATCCTGCTTGTGCGGGTTGGCGTCGAACACCGCCACGATGTCCCCCGTCCCCACGCCGGCATAGTTCAGGAAGGTGTTGCCCTTGGCCGCCGCGCCATAGGCCGCCACCGACTTGCCCTCCGCCTTCGCCGTGGCGAGGAAGGCCAGGAAGTCGGCGCGCACCGCCTCCACCCGGGCGGTAAAGCCCTGATAGCCCGTCAATGTGTCGAGCTTGGCGGCGTGCTCGCGGGCCCGCAGGTCCCTCAGCGCCTGGGTTTCCTCATGGCTCGACGACTCATGGGCGCAGAACAGCCGCAGCGAGCCCCCGTGGGTCGGCAGGAGCTCGACGTCGAAGGGCCGCAAACCGTTGGCCCGCAAGACCCGCTCCACCGCCAGCAGCGACAGGTAGGAGTAGTGCTCGTGATAGATGGTGTCGAACTGCACCAGCTCGATCAGGTTCAGCAGGTGCGGGAACTCGAAGGTCAGCACCCCCTGCGGCTTCAGCACATGCTGGAAGCCGGCCACAAAGTCCCCGATGTCGGGCACATGCGCCAGGACGTTGTTGCCGGCCATGAGGTCGGCGGCGATCCCGCGCGCCTGCAGGTCGCGCCCCGTGGCGTCGTTGAAGAACGAGACCTCGGTGGGGATGCCCCGCTCCCGGACCGCCACCTCGGCCGTATTGGCGGTGGGTTCGATCCCCAGCACGGGCACGTCCATGGCCTTGAAATGCTGCAGCAGGTAGCCGTCGTTGGAGGCGACCTCGATCACCAGGGACTGGGACGTGAGGCTAAACCGCTTGGCCATCGCCTCGGCGTAGCGCTTGGCATGTTCGACCCAACTCGCCGAATAGGCTGAGAAATAAGCGTAGCCGTCATCGAAGATGGCGTCGGCCGCCACGGGATCGTCGGCCTGCACCAGGAAGCAGGTTCCGCAGACCCGGGTGTGCAGCGGGTAGGACTTCTCGGCGCCGTCTTCGAGCTGCGCCGGAGTCAGATAGCTGTTGGCAAGCGGCTGCAGGCCCAGGTCCACGAAGTCCTGGGTGAGCGGCGCGCGGCAGAAGCGGCAAGCGGGAGCAGTCATCAGAGACCTTCGTAACGCGAGATCTGGTCTCGGCACAGAGTGAGGGCATCGCCGCCGTCGGCCTGCAGGCGATACCAGTCCATGGTCCACTCCACGGCGACCGGCGCGTCCAGTTGGCTCTCGAACCCCAGCAGCTGTCTGGCCAGGCTGGCGTCGATGCCGAGCGACTTGGCTTCCAGGGAATTGGCGTCGGGTTCGTGGCGCCAGGGTTTGGCGCCCAGGGCCTTGACCGCCGTCGTGGCCAGCTCGCCGACCGTGACCTCCGGGCCGCCGGGCCGGGGCCCGAAGTTCATCGCCCGCGGTATTGTAGGGTCGGTGGCCAGGCGCTCGAGATAGAGCAGGTAGCCGGCCACGCAGTCGAGCACATGCTGCCAGGGCCGCGTGGCCTCCGGGTGACGCAGCACCGTGACGCCCTGGGCCTGACCGGCCCGAACGATATCGGCGACGATGCGGTCGCGGGAATAGTCGCCGCCGCCGATGACATTGCCCCCGCGCGCCGTCGCCACAGGCACGGCGGCCTTGTCGAAGAAGCTGCGGGCGAAACTCTGGGTGACGATCTCGGCCGCCGCCTTCGACGCCGAATAGGGATCCTTGCCCCCCAGCGCATCGGTCTCGGTGAAGGCGCGGCCGGTCTCGGCGTTGGCGTAGACCTTGTCAGAGGTGATCACCAAGACCGCCTTCAGAGCCGCCTGCTGGCGCAAAGTCTGCAGCAGATGGGCGGTCCCCAGGATGTTTGAGGAGAAGGTGGCGATCGGATCCTCGATGGAGGCGCGCACGATCGGCTGGGCCGCCATGTGCAGCACCAGGTCGAACTCGGCGTCCTTCAACGCCGCCTCAACGGCTTCCGGATCGCGCAGGTCAGCGATGCGGGAGTCGATGAGGCCGCCGACCCTGGCCTGGTCGAACAGGGCCGGGGTCTGGTCCGGCGCCAGGGAAAGGCCGGTGACCCTGGCCCCCATATGGGCCAGCCAGATCGCCGCCCAGGACCCCTTGAAGCCGGTATGACCGGTCAGCAGGACGCGCTTGCCCGACCAGAAGGCGGGATCGGGTCGGCTCATGTCCAGACGTGCCAGGGCGCCTTGCCCGAAGCCCAGAGCGACTCGAGCTGGTTCTTGTCGCGCAGGGTGTCCATCGCCGCCCAGAAGCCCTCATGCCGCCAGGCCATCAGCTCGCCATCGGCGGCCAGGCCTTCCAGAGGCGCGGTTTCGAACGGGATCTCGTCCCCGGCGATCCGGCTGACCACCTCGGGCTGCAGCACAAAGAAGCCGCCGTTGATCAGGCCATTGTCGCCGGGCGGCTTCTCGATGAAGCGCTCCACGGCGCCATTGACGATGTCCAGCGCGCCGTAGCGACCGGGTGGCGAGACCGCTGTCACGGTCGACTGCTTGCCGTGCGCCCGGTGGAAGGCGGCCAGGGCCGTCAGGTCCACGTCGGCCACGCCGTCGCCATAGGTGAAGAAGAAGGGCTCGCCCGGCTCCAGGTACTTGGCCACCCGCTTCAGCCGGCCACCGGTCATGGTGTCGGGCCCGGTCTCCACCAGGGTGACCTTCCACGGTTCGTGGTTGGTGGCGTGGTACTCCATCGAGCCGCTGGCCAGGTCGACGGTGAAGTCAGCGTTGTGGAGCACGTAGTTGGAGAAGTACTCCTTGATCACGTAGCCCTTGTAGCCAAGGCAGATGATGAACTCGTTGAACCCGTGGTGGGAGAACAGCTTCATGATGTGCCAGAGGATCGGCCGCCCGCCGACCTCGATCATCGGCTTGGGCTTGAGGTGACTTTCCTCGGAGATGCGCGTGCCGAGCCCCCCGGCCAGGATGACCACCTTCATCGGGCGCTCGAAGGGGTATGGCCGCCGGAGGCGGTGCGGGCGAAGATAGCGGTCAAGGCGTTGAAACCTGTTCTGGAATGGCGCAGGCCGGGCCTTTCGGGGGCCCAACCGGCGCGGTCTCCTCCTAATATCGCGTGTCGTCGCGCGCATGAAGTCGTATCCACGCCAAGCGTAGGTTGGAGCCTGCGCCCCTCGCCCGCCGGGTGAGCGCAAGAGGAACCATGCCGCGCGTCGACTTCATCATTCCGGGGTTCCAGAAAGCCGGCACCACGGCCCTGTTCGATCACCTGGGTGATGTGCCGGGCATTGTGCTGTCGACCACCAAGGAAGTGCACTTCTTCGACGACGAGAGCCTCGACTGGTCATCCCCGGACTACCGCGCCTACGAGGCCCAGTTCCCGGTGCAGGAGGGCGCGATCGTCGGCGAGGCGACGCCAATCTACCTTTACTGGCCCAACGCCCTGGAGCGCATCGCGGCGTACAACCCGGCCATCCGCCTGATCATCCTGCTGCGGGACCCCGTCGAGCGGGCCTGGTCGCATTGGCGGATGGAGATCAAACGGGGGGCCGAGCGCGAACCCTTCGCCTGGTGCATTCGGCAGGGGCGGCAGCGGCTGTTCGCCAGCGAACCCTGGGGACACCATCGGGAGTTCTCCTATGTGGAGCGGGGCTTCTACGGCGAGCAGCTCGATCGGCTGTTGCGGATCTTCCCGCGCGAGCAGGTGCTGTTCCTCAAGGCCGAGGATCTGCGCTCCGACCCCAACACCGTCCTGGAGGAGGTCTGCGCCTTCGTAGGCGCGCCGCCACCGCCGCGCACCGAGCCGAGGTCGGTGCATGTGGGACAGGAGATGGGCGGGCTGGACCCTGCCGACGCCGCGCATCTGCGGGCGATCTATGCCCGTGACCTTGCCCGCCTCAAGGATCTGACCGGAATCAGCTTTTAGGCCGTCATAGTTCAGACCTAGGGCTGGGTGAGGATCGTGGCCCATGGGAGTTTCGCCGATGACCTTCGCCCGCTGCGCCACATTGTCGGCCCTGGCGCTTCTGGCCGGCTGCGGTGGCGGAACGCCCGCGGCGACTGAGCCCAAGGCCCGGGTCGCGCCGCCCTCCGCGCCGGCCCCGGTGACGCCACCGCCGGCCGACGCCCCCAGGCTGGCCCTGCCCATCGCCTGTCAGATCGGCGTCACCTGCGAGCTGCAGAACTATGTCGACCGCGATCCGGGGCCCGCGGAGCAGGACTATCGCTGTGGCCGGCGTACCTATGAGGCCCATGGCGGGATCGATTTCCGGATCCCCGACATGGCGGCGCAGCGGGTTGGGGTCGTCGTCCTGGCCGCCGCGCCGGGCACGGTGAGCCGTCTGCGCGACGGGGTGGAGGACATTTCTGTCCGCACGCCCGGCGTCGATGTCTCCAATCGCCAGTGCGGCAACGGCGTCGTGGTCGATCATGGGAGCGGCTGGGAGACCCAGTACTGCCATCTGGCCCGGGGCAGCATCATCGTGAAGGCCGGGGACCCGATCGTCACCGGTCAGCCGCTGGCCAGGGTCGGACTGTCGGGCAACACCGAGTATCCGCATCTCCACCTCACCGTCCGCCACAAGGGGGTGACCATCGATCCCTTCGCCCCGACACCGGGGGCGGCCTGCAATCCGGCGGCCGGCGCGGCGTCAAGTCTCTGGGATGGCCCGACGGGTCAGATGCTGGCCTACCAGGATGGCGCGGTGCTCAATGCCGGGTTCGCCGCCGGACCGGTGACACCCGAGGCCGTGGAGGCCGGCGGCGTCCCGCAGCCCACAGCCGGGAGCGCGATGATGATCGCCTATCTCCGGGCCATCGGGCTCAAGAGTGGGGACGTCCAGGAGTTCACCCTCACGGCGCCGGGCGGCGAGGTCCTGGCGACATCACGGCAGGCGCCCCTCGACAAGGACAAGGCGCAATATCTGCTCTACGTGGGCAAGAAGCGTCCTGCGTCAGGCTGGTCCCAGGGGGTTTATACCGCGCGCTATACTGTGATCCGCTCGGGCGCGACGGCCCTGCGGCGCGAGTACCGGCTGACCTTCTAGCGCCCGCGGTTCCCTGGGACCCGGCGGGTAGCACTGATGCTCTCGAACTGTTGATTTCGCGCAGGGCGGGATTTTCTTTCGCCCCTCGTTGAATTGGATTACAGTTTTTTGTCAGCCTAGCTCTCCAAGGCTGTGTCGCTTTGGCCGGGCGGTCAACTCCAGGGTTTGCCGCCCGGCCTCTCGCCTCCCTCCCGAAATTCATGATCTTTCGACAGGCCCTTCAAGGGGCGCCGGTAGGTGTCAGGTCTCGCTGGCCTGTGTCACGTCCGGCGGCGACACCTGTTCAATCACCGCGAACTTTACGAGCCACAGCAGACCGCGCTCGAGGAAGCCCTGGCGGCGGACCGCGAAGAGCGCCACCAGATCTGCGACCGTGGCTTGCTCATGTTCGGCCAGGTGACTGAGAGCCAGATCGATTTCAGCGAGCCCCGGCAAGGCCCAGGCGCCCATGGCGCTCAGCTCCGCTGTCAGCCGGGTCCGAGCCAAGGCCTGCGTCATGCCCGGGGCCATTCGCAGCAAGGTCTCGGACGACAGGGGGCCGGTCGGATAGGTGGCGAAGAGCTGGAAGGGGTCTAGCCGCCGGGGGTTGTCCACGATGACCGCGAGATCTGGCGCCTCGGGGGCGGCGGCGGCGCGACGGGCGGCTAGCTCGCTCCAGAGCGCCTGATAGCGCGGGATGATCGCCGACCAGTCGAAGTGCGCCTGGGCCTGCCGCGCCGCGGCCTGGCCCATTGTCCGTCGGAGATCTGGATTGGTGACCAGGGCGCTGATCGCCGTCACCGCGGCCGGGTGGTCGATCCCGGTCATCTGAGCCGTCGCGGCGAGATACGCCTCGTAGGTCACCCAGCCGTTGGCGAAATGGTAGGCGAGGTCGCGGCCGAGACCTGGGCGCGGCGCGGTGGTGGCGATGCGGAAGCCGTCGATTCCGTGCCGAACCGTTTCCCGGTAGCCGTTCCAGTCGGTGACCACGGACGGCAGGCCAGCCGCCATCGCCTCCACCGGGGTGAGGCCGAAGGTCTCCTGGACGTTCTCGGAAAACGAAATGAAGACGTCTGCGGCCGACCAGATCGAGAAGCGGGTTTCGGGCGGCCGGCCGTCGACCGGCCGGTAGTGGATGCTGGGGCAGAAGGCCTGGGTCTGTTTGTGGAAGTCCGCGGTCGTGTCGTCGGTGGCCGACCAGCCGGCCACGATCCAGTAGATGGGCTTGCCGGTGGAGACGGCGGCGGCCTCCAGGGCAAGGGCCATGGTGGCGGGGTTCATCTTTGCGGCGGCGTGAAAGCGTCCCAGATAGAGGGCCACGACCGCGTCCTGCGGAATGTCGAGACACTCGCGCCAGGCCGTCCTCTGCTCCGCCGACCGGGCGAAGTCGGAGGCGTTCACACCGAGCGGGATCGTGGCGAGCTCTGGCGTGGGGAAGCGGGTGGCGCCGAGCCGGGCCCGCAGGTGCTCCCGGGTCTGTTCCAGGAGCGCCTGGACGCTGGAGCGGACGGCGTCGGAGGTGCAGATCAGGGCGTCCCAGGCCTCGACCGGCGCGGTCATCATGTCCGCCAGAAGGTCGGTCGCCAGGTGTGTGGCGGTCGTGTGGGTGATGCCGCACAGGCTGTAGCGGGTTCGTCCCAGGGGCCGCCGGGTCCAGGCCTCCGGCGCGAGGGTCGGCTGCGGCAGATACAGGCAACCCGGGTCAGACAGTTGTCCTCGCGCGGTGCGATCGAGCCAGCGCACGGGCCGCGCGTGCGGCTCGATGCGATCCAGCAGGGGCTGAAAATTGGCAGGGGGCCGGGTGCTGGCGTTGAACAGGTGAACCTTGTCGGCCTGCGCGTGGCGCAGATAGCCCCGCAGGAAGCTCTCGCCGGCCGAGTGCCGCCCCATGAGCCGGGTGCCGGTCGTGTCGTAGCCGTCCGGGTGGAAGAAGATCGCCGCGTTGCTCATGGGCCTAGGCCCTAGCTGATAAGCCGGCGCGAGACAAATGGCGCAAAAGAAAGGGGCCGCCCCGAAGGACGGCCCCAGACTTAGAGGTAGGTCGAGTTCGTCTTAGGCGACGAAGTCGGTGTTGGCCAGCGTGACCAGGCCCGTGAGCTTGATCGCGTTGGTCACAGCGTTAGTGCCCGAGCTGTCAGCGAACACGTAGGTGCCCACGTCAGCGCCGGCGGCCACTTGGATCACCACGATATCGCGCGAACCGCCGCCGATCAGCGAGGTGGCATCAGCAAGGGCTTGCGCGTAGTTGGCCGCCGAGGACCCGACCAGGAAGTTCCCGGCCGTACCCACAACACCGAGAGCGAAGCTGTCAGCGCCCACACTGTTGAAGTCGGCGATCAGATCAGGCGTCCCCGAAGTGGAGTCACCCGCGGCGAAGACAAAGCGATCCGTGCCGCCGCCGCCAGTGATGGTGTCCTGGCCAGCGCCGGCCGTGATGGTTTCGGCGCCCGACCCACCGGTCAGGACGTCGACGCCGAGGCCGCCGGAGATGGACCCGCCACCGCTGCTCGTGCTGGTGATGGTGTCGTTGCCATCGTCGCCCGAGAGGGTGTTCGCGCTGGCACCCGAGACCGTGATCGAGTCGTTATCCGCGCCGCCCGACACGTTGTTGGCGCCATCGCCAGCGGCGATGGTGTCAGCACCCGTACCGCCCGTGACCGTGTCGGCACCGGCCAGCGTGGTGATGCGGTCAGCACCGGCCCCGCCGTCGGCGAGGTTTGTGCCACCAATACCACCCGCGAGGGTGTCAGCGTCGTCGCCACCGAGCATGGTGTCGAGACCCGTGCCACCCAGGATGCTGTCGGCGCCAGCGCCGCCATCGGCGTAGTTGGTGTCGTTGCCGCCCGTGATGGTGTCGTTGCCATCATTGCCGAACATCGTGTCACGGCCCGTACCACCGGCACCGCCAGTGATGGAATCGTTGCCCGCGTCGCCGGTGGCGTAGTTGGTGCCATCACCGAGGCTGACGGCGTCGTTGCCGGCGCCCGAGGTCACAGTGTCGTTGTTGGCCCCGCCGACGTAAAGGTCGTTGCCGTTGCCGAGATCGGCCACGTCATTGCCGCCGCTCGCCAAGTTGCTGATGGCGTCGTCGCCTTCGCCGCCGAAGGAGGTGTCCGCGCCAGCGCCGGTCGCGATGGAGTCGTTGCCCAGGTCACCGAAGATCAGGTCAGCGCCACCGGCGCCGTCGATGGTGTCCGAACCTTGACCACCGAGGATGGTGTCGGTGTCCGCGCCGCCAGTGACGGAGTCGTCGCCGAGGTTGCCGTGGGCGTAGTTGGAGCCCGCGCCGGTGACGATGGTGTCGTTGCCTTGACCGCCGAGCAGGGTGTCGTTGACCGCGCCGCCAGTGATCGAGTCGGCGCCTTGGTTGCCCTGAGCGGTGTTGGTGCCCGCGCCGGTGTCGATGATGTCGTCACCTTCGCCGCCGAAGATCACGTCGTTGCCGGCGCCCGCCGTCAAGGTGTCGTTGCCGACGCCGCCGTCGAGCGAGTTGGCGCCATCGCCAGCGACGATGCTGTCGTTGCCGTCAACGCCGGTGATGGTGTCAGCGCCGGTGCCGGCGGCGATGGTGTCGTTGCCCAGATCGCCGAACAGCAGGTTGGCGCCGTTTTGGGCGTCGATGTTGTCGTTGCCTTGACCGCCCAGGATGGTGTCGGCGCCGGTGCTGCTGCCAGCCAGGATGCTGTCGTTGCCCAGGTTGCCGTGGACGTAGTTGGCGCCGTCGCCAGCCGAGACGCTGTCATCGCCCTGGCCGCCCAGGATGGTGTCGGCGCTGGTGCCGGCGATCAGGGTGTCGGCGCCTTGGTTGCCCTGAAGGTAGTTCGCACCTTCACCACCGAGCAGGGTGTCAGCGCCCGCGCCGCCGAACAGGGCGTCACGATTCCCACTACCGGTGATCCCGGTGGTGTCATTGCTGTTGGAACCGATGACCAGCACCGTGCCGTCGTTGAAGAAGCTGAGGTTGTTGGCCCCGCCCACGAAATTCTGGTCGTTGATACCCACCGAGATGGTCCGGCCGGCGTAGGTGATGTCGATGCGCGAAGGGCTGGCGCCCGCCGCCGGGACGTAGACGACGGTGACGTTTTGCGCCGTCGCCACGCTCGGGAAGTTCAGGACGTCGGTCGGAGTAAAGGATGCCGCCTGCGTCGCCGTGATCGTATCGAAATTATAAGTCGCCATGAGTCTCTCCAGTCATGTGTCACACGGACCGCCTGAAAACGCCTGGCCACCTATGCCGAATGGCGCGGTCCCAGGAAGTCCTTACCGTCCGCCATAACATGGTCGTGGCGAAGGTTAAACG
>NZ_JANPJP010000133.1:0-21348 GCF_031425575.1 Phenylobacterium sp. | reverse complement strand
AGCCTGGGCGTCCGCAACCTGCTGGACGCGCAGTACATCACCTATAACAGCGACACGACCAACCCCACCGACAACGCTCGCTACTTCGCCGGACAGGGCCGTGCGGTCACCCTCGGGATCGTGAAGACCTTCTGATGGGTGTTGTCCGTACCCTGCACGCCTGGGCCGGCGCGATCCTGGCCCTGATCCTGGTGATCCTCGGCGTCACCGGTTCGCTGCTGGTGCTGCGCGAGGACTGGGTGAAGCTGACGGTCCCGGAGGCGCGCATGGCGGTGACGCCGTCCGCCCCCGTGCTGGGAGCGGCGGCCGAGGCGGTGGAGGCGCAAGGGCGCCCCCGAAGCATGGTGTTCGCCGGTCCGCACATCGGCGTCCACCGGCTGACCTATCCCGAGGAGGGCATGGCCTACGCCGCCGCCGACGGCGCCGTCCTGGCCCGCTGGACCGATACCGAGCGGGTCGAGCAATGGGTCTTCCAGCTGCATCACCGCCTGCTGGCCGGGGAGAGCGGCGAGACCGTGGTGGGGGTCGCGGGCCTGGCCGGCGCGGTGCTCTGCCTCACCGGGGTGATCGTCTGGTTTCCGGCCTGGCGCAGCTTTGCGGGCCGGGTCTGGCCCAGGTCGTTGGCGCGGCGGGACCTGGTGTCCTCGCACCGGGACCTCGGCATCCTGATGGCCCTGCCGGTCCTCGTCCTGTGTCTGACAGGCGGGATGATGATCTTCAACGACACCAGCAAGACGCTGGTGACCAGGCTGGCGCCCGGCGGGATCGAGGCCCCGAAACCCCCCAAGGCGGGCCAGGGGGACATCGACTGGCCGATGGCGCTGGCAGGCGCCCAGGCGGCCTTCCCGCAGGCGGCTCTGCGGCTGGCGAGCTGGCCGTCCAAGCCCGGCGCGCCGGTGGCCATCCGCATGAAGCAGCCCGCCGAGTGGCATCCCAACGGCAGGACCCTGGTCTATATTGATCCGGCCACCTCCAAGGTGATCAGCACGGTGGACGCCCAGGCTTTCGGCCCTGGCGCGCGATTCCAGAACGCAGTCTATCCCATCCACGCCGCCTCGGTGGGCGGCGGGTTCTATGAACTGGTGGTGTTCCTGGGCGGCGTCGCGCTCTCGGCCCTGGGCGGGCTCGGCCTCTGGTCGTTCCTGATCCAGCAGCGGCGGACCTGGGCGCGGGAGCGTTAGATTGAGAAACTAACGCCGCAGCCGCAGCTGGACTTGGCGTTGGGGTTGCGGATCCGGAACTCGGCTCCGGCCAGCTCGTCGACATAGTCGATCACCGAGCCCTTGAGCAGGATCAGGCTCATCTCGTCCACCAGGGCCGCGGCCCCGTCCAGCTCGACCCGAAGGTCGTCGGACTGGGGCTCGCTGACCAGGTCGAACTGGTACTGGAAGCCGGAACAGCCGCCGCCCTCCACCGCCACGCGCAGCATGACCGGATGACCCTCGGCCTTGCTGAGGTCATGCAGCCTTTGGGCCGCTGTCGGGGAGAGGGTGAGGTCTGATGTGGTCATGATGCGTAAAAGGCCTGTGTAGACTATATGAGGGGCCCACGGCCTCTCACCAAGGGGCCACCCGACATTTGCGAGCATACATGGCTTTGCCGACCCGCGCGCCCTACGCCGAAGACTCCGCCCTCTCCCTGGGCCGGAAGGTGGCGGAGCCCGAGAGCCGCAACCGCACCCCCTTCGCCCGCGACCGCGACCGGATCATCCACGCCACCGCTTTTCGCCGGCTGAAGGAGAAGACCCAGGTCTTCGTGGCCCACGAGGGCGACCACTTCCGCACTCGCCTGACCCATTCCCTGGAGGTGGCGCAGGTGGCCCGCTCCCTGGCCTCGGCGCTGGGGCTCGACGCGGATCTGGCGGAGACCATCGCGCTCGCCCACGACCTTGGCCACCCGCCCTTCGGCCATGCCGGTGAGGACGAGCTCCAGGTGCAGATGGAGCCCTTCGGCGGCTTTGATCACAATGTGCAGACCTTCCGCGTGGTCACAAAGCTGGAGCGGCGCTACCCCCGCTGGGATGGGCTCAACCTAACCTGGGAGACCCTGGAGGGGGTGATCAAGCACAACGGCCCGGTGACGGCCAAGCTCTCACAGCCGTCCTGGAAGGCGATCTCCGAGTTCGACGCCGAGTACGATCTCGGCCTGGACACCTGGGCCTCGGCCGAGGCCCAGTGCGCGGCCCTGGCCGACGACATCGCCTACAACAACCACGACGTGGACGACGGGGTGCAGGCGGGGCTGTTCCATCTGAAGGAGCTGCTGGACGTGCCGCTGATCGGTCCGATCCTGGCCGGCGTCTACAAGGAATACCCCGACCTCGACCCGGGCATCATCCGCCTGGAGGCCGTGCGCCGGATGATCGGGGCGATGATCGACGACGTGCTGGCCGAGACGGCCCGGCGGGCGGTGTCCTCGAAGGTGGCCTCGGCCGACGATGTCCGCCATCTGGACCACGCCCTGGTGGCCTTCTCCCGCGACATGCTGGAGGACCTGGGCCGGCTGCGGGAATTCCTGATGAACCGCATGTACCGGCACTGGAAGGTGAACCGCACCCGTTCGCAGGCCCGCCGCATTCTGGCCGAGATGTTCCAGTTGTTCATGAGCGAACCCGATGTCCTGCCGACGGAGTGGTTCGCCCGGTCGCAGAACCGCGACGACGCCGGCCGCGCCCGGGTGGTGTGCGACTACATCGCCGGCATGACCGACCGTTTCGCCATCGAAGAGCATCGCAGGCTTTTCCACCTCGACGTCTGGAATTAGGCGTTCCGGGCGGTTCGAAGCCCGCCGCCCTTCGATACACTGACCCTGACGCCGTGCGATTCGTTTCGCGCGCGCTGACCGATTCCCCTGGGAGCCTTCGATGACCAACCCCGACCGCGGAGCCTATACCCCGCCCACCGACGCGCCGCTGTCCTTTGACGCGCGCCAGCCGGTGCGCGGGACCCGGCCCGCGCCGATGATGCTGATCGTCAGCGCCCTGGTGCTGATCGGCCTGGTGGTGGCCATCGTGGTCTTCTATCGCTCCGGCGTGCGCCAAGCCGGCGCCGCGCCCCAGGCGGTGGGAGCCCCCGTGGGCGCGATCAAGGGCCCCGCGCCCGCCGAGGCCCAGCCGGTCGACCCCGCCGCGGGCCTGCAGATCTATCAGTCCAGCGAGGGCGGTGACGCCCCGAGCGCGCCCAACTTCACCCCCCCGCCGGAGCAGCCTCTCGCCCGTCAGCCGGCTCCGGCTGTCGTCGTGGCGCCGGCCGCCAAGCCCGCGCCGATCCCGCCGCCGGTGGTGACCAAGCCGCAGCAGACCGGACCGGTCGCCGCCCTGCCGATCACCCCTGACCCCAAGCCGATTCCGGCCCTGAAGCCCAGCGTGCCGGCCCCGGCTGTCGGGGGCGCGGCCTCGGTGCAGATCGGCGCCTTCTCCTCCTCGGCCCTGGCCGACAAGGGCTGGAGCGACGCGGCCCGCATCGCCCCGGGCGCCACGGCGGGCAAGGGCAAGCGGGTGGAGGCCATCCAGAAGGACGGCGCCACCCTCTACCGGACCGCGGTGACCGGCTTCGCCAGCCGCGCCGACGCCACGGCCTTCTGCGATCAGCTCAAGGCCGCCGGCAAGAGCTGCTTCGTGAAGTGAGCACCAGCGCCTCCATCCTCGGCTGCGCAGGCCTGACCCTCTCCAGGGAGGAACAGGCCTTCTTCCGCGACGTGCGTCCCTGGGGGTTCATCCTCTTCAAGCGCAATGTGGAAAGCCCTGACCAGGTGCGGGCGCTGACGGAGGCCTTGCGGGCCTGCGTGGAACGGCCCGACGCGCCGATCCTGATCGACCAGGAGGGCGGCCGGGTCGCCCGCCTGGGACCGCCGCACTGGCGGCGCTATCCGTCGGGCCGCGCCTATGGCGACCTGCCGGCCAACGACCCGCTGCTGCGCCGGGAGATCACCCGCCTGGGGGGCCGGCTGCTGGCCCATGACCTCTCGGCCCTGGGGATCAACGTCGACTGCGTGCCCGTGCTGGACGTGCCCACCGAGGGCGCCCACGACATCATCGGCGACCGCGCCTACGCCAAGACCCCCGAGGGCGTGGCCCAGCTGGGGCGGGCGGCCTGCGAGGGCCTGATCGCAGGCGGGGTCCTGCCGGTGATCAAGCACATCCCCGGCCACGGCCGCGCCATGGCCGACAGCCACCACGACCTGCCGGTGGTGGAGGCCAGCTACGAGGACCTGGACGCGCGCGACTTCGCCCCCTTCCGGGTGCTGTCGGACATGCCGATGGCGATGAGCGCCCACGTCGTCTACACCGCTGTCGATCCGCGCGGACCGGCCACCACCTCCAAGCGGGTCATCAGCACGGTGGTTCGCAAGGCCATCGGCTTTGACGGCCTCTTGATGACCGACGATCTCTCCATGAAGGCGCTGGGCGGCGATTTCACCTCGCGCGCCAGGAACGCCCTCTCGGCGGGCTGCGACGTGGTCCTTCACTGCAACGGCGACATGGCCGAGATGCAGGCGGTGATCGCCGGAACCCGCGAGCTATCCGGCCGCGCCGCCCAGCGCGCCCGCGCGGCCCTGGCCCGCATCGCCCGTGTCCCCGAGCCCTTTGACGCCGAGGAGGCGCGCGCCCGGTTCGACGCGGCCTTCGAGGGACACTGGTCTTGAGCAACACCTTCCAGCCCAATCTGGACTTCGAGGCGGCCACCACCGCGGCTGAGGATGGTGAGGCCCTGATCATCGACCTGGACGGCTACGAGGGCCCGCTGCACGTGCTGCTGGCCCTGGCGCGCAGCCAGAAGGTCGACCTGATGAAGCTGTCGATCACCAAGCTGGCCGACCAGTACCTGGCCTTCGTCCAGCAGGCCCGGCGGATCCGTTTTTCCCTCGCCGCCGACT
Organism: Phenylobacterium sp.; assembly: GCF_031425575.1. Lineage (GTDB taxonomy): Bacteria > Pseudomonadota > Alphaproteobacteria > Caulobacterales > Caulobacteraceae > Phenylobacterium. The sequence continues at coordinate 16,473 of NZ_JANPJP010000133.1, read as the reverse complement.
ATCTGGTGATGGCCGCCTGGCTGACCTACCTGAAGTCCCGCCTGCTGCTGCCCAAGCCCGAGCGGCCCAAGGCCGAGGAGCCGCCGGCCGAGGAGATGGCCGCGCAGCTGGCCTTCCGCCTGGCCAAGCTGGACGCTATGCGCAAGTCCGCCGACGCCCTGCGCGAGGGCCCGCAACTGGGCCGCGAGGTCTTCCTGCGCGGCGACCCGCAGGCCATCCAGATCATCCCGTCCAACCGCCTCGAAGGTGATCTCTACGGCCTGATGAGCGCCTATATCGCCCAGAGGAAAAAGGAACAGGGCCGCCACTACACCCCGCGCACGCCCCAGGCCTATCCGTTGGAGGAGGCTCGCGACCGGCTGCGCGAGATGCTGCCCGACCTGTCGCGCTGGACCTCTCTGCAGGGCATCGCGCCGATGCGGCCCAGCGCCGAGACGGGGCCGAGCCGCGCCTCCTATGTGGCGTCCACCCTCTCGGCCAGCCTGGAGCTGGTGAAGGAAGGGGCCATGGAGGCCCGCCAGCTCGAGGCCTTCGCCGACATCTTCCTGCGCGCCCGTCGCGGAGCCGCCATATGACCGAGCCCGCCGAGCGTCAGGTCGAGGCCCTGCTGTTCGCCGCCGCCGGTCCGCTCAGCCTGGACGACATCGCCAAGCGGCTGCCGGCCAATTCCGATGTCGAGGCGGCGATCGCCGCCCTGCAGGCGACCTATCATGGCCGGGGCGTGGAGCTGGTCTGCGTCGCTGACCGCTGGCGGTTCCAGACGGCCGCCGATCTCGCCTTCCTGATGACCGAGGAGCGCGAAGAGCCCCGGCGCCTCTCCAAGGCCGCCCAGGAGACCCTGGCGATCATCGCCTACCACCAGCCGGTCACCCGCGCGGAGATCGAATCCGTGCGCGGCGTCCAGGCCAGCCGGGGCACCCTCGACGTGCTGCTGGAGCTCGGGCTGGTGCGCATGCGCGGCCGCCGCCGGACGCCGGGACGACCCGTCACCTACGGCACCACCGACGCATTCCTGGAGCACTACGGCCTGGCGGCCCTGGCTGACCTGCCGGGCATGGCGGAGATGAAGGCCGCGGGCCTGCTGAGCCTGGATTTGCCGGCCGACTTCGCCATCCCTAACCCGGGCGGCGGCGCCGAACTGGAGGAGGACCCGCTGGAGGACGACGCGGCGCCCGAATTCCACACAGACTTCCTCGGAGAAGACGAGACTCCCTAGTTCTTTCGCCGCGAGGCAGGGGAGGGATGGAAGGCGTCTGTGCGACGGACTATATTGGATTTGAGCAAAGGGCGGGCGCGCGGCCGGTTGGGCCGCCGACGTGAAGGAGTTTTGTCGCCATGGGCGCAATGAGTTGGGTTCACTGGGTCATCGTTTTGGCTGTGGTCGCGCTGCTGTTCGGCGGCCGTGGCAAGCTGTCCTCGATCATGGGCGACGCCGCCAAGGGCATCCGCGCCTTCAAGGACGGGCTGAAGGGCGAGGACGAAGTCGTCGCCGAGACGACCAAGCCGCTGCCGCGCGAAAAAGACGAAGCCCGCAGCTAGTCGGCTGCCGTTCCCGGAAATCCGCCCACGCCGGTCCTGATCGGCGTGGGTTTTGATCGTTTAGGCATGGGCTATGCTTCCTGAAGTCGGCGGGATGGAACTGCTGGTCATCGCGGCGGTCGCTTTGATCGTGGTGGGGCCGAAGGATCTGCCCATGCTCCTGCGCAAGCTGGGGCAATTCGTGGCGCGCCTGCGCGGCATGGCCGACGATTTCCGCGCCAGCTTCGACGAAATGGCCCGCCAGTCGGAACTGGACGACCTGCGCAAGGAGGTCGAGGCCATGCGAAAGGGCCAGGCCGCCGACCAGGCGGCCACCGAGGCCGCCAATGTCGAGATCAATCAGGTGTTCAATGAGATCGGCGACAGCCTGCAGGGCGCCGGGATTCAGTTCCACCCGCCGATGAGCCACCAGTACGCTGACCCTGAAGTGGCCGAGGTGGCTGCGCCAGCCCCGGTCCCCGCGGCCAAGCCCAAGGCGCCGCGCGCGCCCAAGGCCGCCGCCGCCGCCAAGACCGCGGCCAGCGCCGTCGCCAAGCCGAAACCCAAGCCCAAGGCGAAGGCCGCCGTGAAGGTGGCGACCGCCAAGCCGCCGCCCAAGAAGGCGCCCGCCGCCCGGCCAGCCAAGGGAACGGTCTCTTGAGCGACGTCGACGACGAGATCGAGGCCTCCCGCGCGCCGCTGCTGGAGCATCTGGTCGAGCTTCGCTCCCGGCTGATCATCTGCGTCGCGGCCTTGGCCATCGGCTTCGCCATCTGCTTCGGCTTCGCCACCCAGATCTATATCGCCCTGCTGCACCCCTTCGAGGTCGCCGCCCAGCTGATGGCGGCCCAGAAGGCCAGCGGCGGCGCCACCGGTCCCTTTGACCTGCTGCTGGCCTTGACCGGCTTCAAGGACGTCCCCAGCGTCGCCGGCGCGGGGCTCAAGTTCGTCTTCACCGCCCCGCTGGAATTCTTCTTCACCAAGTTGAAGCTGGCCGGCTTCGGCGCCGTGATCCTGACCTTCCCGGTCCTGGCCTGGCAGATCTACGGCTTCGTGGCGCCCGGTCTCTACAAGAAGGAGCGGCACGCCTTCTTGCCCTTCCTGGTTGCGGCGCCGGCCCTGTTCAGCCTGGGCGCGGCCCTGGTCTATTACATGATCCTGCCCTTCGTCCTCTGGTTCTCCCTGTCCCAGCAGATCACCGGCGTGGGCGCGATCTCCGTGGAGCTGCTGCCCAAGGTCTCCGACTACCTGACCCTGGTCACCACCCTGCTGCTGGCCTTCGGCCTGTGCTTCCAGCTGCCCGTGGTCCTGACCCTGCTGGGCACGGCCGGCATCGTGAACGCGGGGATGCTCCGCACCGGGCGCCGCTACGCCATCGTCGGCATCTTCGTGGTCGCGGCCATCGTCACCCCGCCTGATCCCATCAGCCAGACCATGCTCGCGGCCCCCATCATCCTGCTCTACGAAATCTCGATCTGGTGCGTGGCGGCCATCGACCGCCGCCGCAAGCGCGAGGACGAGAGCACGGGGCTCGTGCCGGTCTAGGGCTTGGCCCCGGGGACGGCGCGCTCTAGAGAAAGCCGCTTACCTCACGGCGGACCCCATGCACGACATTCGAGCCATTCGCGAAACCCCTGAGCTTTACGAGAAAGCCTGGGCTGCGAAGGGACGTTCCGGGGCCGCGGCCCAGGCGACCGAGCTCGACGGTAAGGTGCGCGCGGCCAAGACCGCCGCCGAGACCGCCCAGGCCAAGCGCAATGAACTCTCCAAGCTGATCGGCCAGGCCAAGGCCCAGAAGAACGAGGCCGAGGCCCAGCGCCTGCTGGCCGAGGTGGAGAGCCTGAAGGGCGCCGGCGCGGCCCAGGCGGAGGCCGAGAAGGCCGCCAGCGCCGAACTCTTCGACCTGCTGGCCGCCCTGCCCAACCTCCCCATGGCTGACGTGCCGGCGGGGGAGGACGAGGACGACAATGTCGAGCTGCGCCGCTGGGGCGAGCCGAACCACATCGCATCGCCCAAGGACCACGTGGACCTGGGGGGAGCTCTGGGCCTGATGGACTTCGAGGCCGCCTCGAAGATGAGCGGGGCGCGGTTCGTCGTGTTGAAGGGCCAGCTGGCGCGGCTGGAACGCGCGCTGGGCCAGTTCATGCTGGACGTCCAGACCCAGGAGCACGGCTATACCGAGGTGTCGCCGCCCCTGCTGGTGCGCGACGAGGCGGTGTTCGGCACCAACCAACTGCCCAAGTTCGCCGAGGACCTGTTCCACACCACCGATGGCCGTTGGCTGATCCCCACCGCCGAGGTCTCGCTGACCAACCTGGTGCGCGAGCAGATCACCCCAGAAGAAGAGCTGCCGCTGCGCCTCACGGCGCTGACGCCCTGCTTCCGCTCGGAGGCCGGCGCCTCGGGCCGCGACACCCGCGGGATGATCCGCCAGCACCAGTTCTACAAGGTCGAGATGGTGTCGATCACCACGCCGGATCAGTCCGCCGATGAGCACGAGCGAATGGTCGGCTGCGCGGAGGCCATTCTGAAGGCCCTGCAACTGCCCTTCCGCTCCATGCTGCTCTGCACCGGTGACATGGGCTTCGGCGCCCGCAAGAGCGTCGACCTGGAGGTCTGGATCCCCTCGGAGGGCCGCTATCGCGAGATCAGCTCCATCTCTAACTGCGGTGACTTCCAGGCCCGCCGCATGGACGCCCGCACGAAGGCCGCCGGCGAGAAGGGGACGCGCTTCGTCCACACCCTCAATGGCTCGGGCCTGGCCGTGGGCCGCACCCTGGTGGCGGTGATGGAGAACTATCAGGACGAGAACGGCCGCATCGCCATTCCCCAGGCCCTGCATCCCTATCTGCCGGGCCTCACCCACATCGGTGGCGCGGCGTGAGGATTCTGCTGACCAATGACGACGGCATCCACGCCGAAGGCCTGGTCGCCCTGGAAAACATCGCCAGGGTCCTCACCGACGACATCTGGATCTGCGCGCCGGAGTACGAGCAGTCGGGCGCCAGCCGGGCGCTCACCCTGTCCGATCCCGTGCGGGTGCGGAAGCTGGACCCCCGCCGCTTCGCCACCAGCGGCACCCCCACCGACTGCGTGATGCTGGCCATCTCCGAACTGATCGAGGGCGCCAAGCCCGACCTCGTGCTGTCAGGCGTCAATCGCGGGGCGAACCTCGCCGAGGACGTGACCCTTTCGGGCACCGTGGCCGGGGCCATCGAGGGCATGGCCATGGGCGTTCCCTCCATCGCGCTCTCGCAGACCGGCTGGCCGACGGGCAATGACGACATCTTCGCGCCCGCCGAGCGGTTCGCGCCGGGCATCATCCGCAAACTGGTCGAGACCGGGTGGCCCAAGGACGTGATCATCAACGTCAACTTTCCCTCCCGGCCGGTGGACCAGATCACCGAGGTCGAGGTCACCCGCCAGACCTTCCGCGACGTGAATGTTCGCCATGCTGAAAAGCGCACCGACCTGCGGAACCGGGAGTACTACTGGATGGGTTTCCGGCAGGAGCTGTCCTCGCCCGCGGCCGGGACGGACCTGAAGGCGATCTACGACGGAAAGATTTCAGTCACGCCCTTGCATATCGACCTGACTCACCTTGAGACCGTTCATCGTCTCAAGGGTGTGCTCGGCGGCGTGCCGCCCAAGGCGTAGGTGACAGGACCGATGGCCAAACCGGAGAAGGACTCGCCCGAAACGCGGCTGGCGCGCCTGATCCTGAATCTGCGTTCGCAGGGGGTCAGCGACGCCGGCGTGCTGAACGCCATCGAGACGACGCCGCGCGACCTGTTCACACCTGACCTGTTCCAGGAACGCGCCTGGGAGGATTCGGCCCTGCCGATCGCGTGTGGCCAGACCATCAGCCAGCCCTTCATCGTGGGCCTCATGACCCAGGCGCTGGGGGTGGAGAAACGCGACCGGGTGCTCGAGATCGGCACCGGGTCCGGCTACCAGACCACTGTGCTCTCCAAGCTCTCGCGACTGGTCTACACGGTGGAGCGTTACCGGACGCTGATGGGGGAGGCCGAGGCCCGCTTCAAGCAACTCGGTCTCACCAATGTGATCACCCGTTTCGGCGACGGCGGCCTGGGCTGGCCCGAGCAGGCGCCTTTCGACCGTATTCTGGTCACAGCAGCGGCGCCGGATGAGCCCAAGGCTTTGCTTTCGCAGTTGAAACCAACGGGGGTGTTGGTGGCGCCAATCGGCAAGGGGCCTGTCCAGAGCCTGAAACGCTACACCGGCGACGGCAAGGGCGGCTTTGCGGTGGAGGCTCTGACCGATGTCCGGTTCGTGCCCCTGCTGGACGGCGTGGCCAGAGAGCTTTAGCCGTCCACAACCTTACGAGTTTGTGGGTTGGCGATGGCGGGCTCCTTAACCCATCATTAACCCCGACGCCTCGACTGATTCCGAACCCATAGAGCGGAGCGGCGATGACGCTTTCTTATTCCCGAACGGCCCTGATCCTGTTGGCGGCGACGTCCCTCAGCGCCTGCACGACCTATGCGCCGTTTGGCGAGGACGCCCAGGTTGCGCGGCCGAACTATCCGACACGCCTGCCGCCGCCGAACGCCCAGGCGCCGCTGCCTGATCAGGGCTCGCCGGACCAAGGCCCGACGCCGCAGGCCGGCCCCTATACTGGTCCCGTGGAGAGCCGGCCGCTGGACCCGGTTCCCAACGGCCCGGCCTATGTGACGCCCTCGACTCCGCCCTACATCCCGCCACCGGCCTACCAGCCGCCCTATCAGCCGCCGCCGGTGGTGATGCAGACCATCACCAAGCAGACGGTGGCCGGCAAGGTGGTGGACGCCGCCGGACCGCCGAAGAGCCATACGGTGAAGAGCGGTGACAATCTCGACGCCATTGCCCGGGCCATGGGCACTACGCGCAAGCAACTGGCTGAAGACAACGACCTGAAGGAACCCTACGTCCTGAGGCCCGGCAAGGTGCTGAAGGGCCCTTCAAGCGACGCCAAGGCCTATGTGGTGGGCTCCGGCGACACGCTCTACGCCATCGCCCGCCGCTTCTCGGTCACGGGCCAGGCCCTGGCTGAGGCCAACGACATGGGCCTCGACGATCCGCTCACCACCGGCAGGAAGCTGATCTTGCCCGACGGCTTCAAGGACAAGGGGCCGACGACAGTCACCACCCGCGTGCAGGTGCCGGGGACCGGCCTGCAGACGCCCGCGCCGGCGCCGTTCCAGCCGCAGGCGCCCGCGCAGCAAACCCCGACCTACACCCCGCCACCGGCCGTCCAGCCCGAGCCGGGGCCGCCGCGGACCACGACGACCAGCAGCACCAAGACCTCGGTCACCGGCAAGCTGGTGGACGTGGCCGGTCCGCCGCAAATCTACACCGTCAAGAACGGTCAGGCCCTGGACGCCATCGCGCGCGCCATGGACACCACCCGCAAACAGCTTGCCGATGACAACAAGCTCAAGGAACCCTACGTCCTTCACGCCGGCGACAAGCTGAAGGGTCCCAAGACCACAGTGAAGGCCTATGTGGCGGGATCGGGCGACACCCTCGCCCTGATCGCCAGGCGCTTCAGTGTGACCCCCAAGGCGCTGGCCGCGGCCAATGACATGAAGGTGGGCGACACCATCAGGTCGGGGCGCAAGATCACCTTGCCGGAGGGCTACAAGGACAAGGGTCCGATCAAGGAAACCATCCGCACGACGGTGACTTTGCCGCCCGAACCGCGCCGTGATCCAACCCCGGCGGCCCCGCCGTCGAGCCGGCCCTACACGCCGCCGCCCGCGCAGCCGGTGACGCCGCCCTCGACCAGCAACTACAGCCGGCCGACCCCGCCCACGCCCAGTCGTCCGACGCCGCCACCCGCCTCGAGCTCGGGTCCGCTGTCCGACAGCCAGATCACGGCCCAGGGCCGTGGCCGGTTCAACTGGCCGCTGCGCGGCGACATCATTTCCGACTTCGGTCCCAAGGGGACGGGTCAGCGCAACGATGGCCTCAATATCCGCGCCAACGCCGGGGAGGCCGTCCGCGCCGCCGCCGGAGGCGATGTGGTCTATGCCGGCGACCAGGTGCCCGGGTTCGGCAACCTGGTGCTGATCAAGCACCCCGACGGCTGGGTCACGGCCTATGGGCACCTCGCCCGGCTGGACGTGAAGATGCAGCAGAAGGTGGTCCAGGGTCAGCAGATCGGCCAGGCTGGAACCAGCGGCGGGGTCTCCGAACCCCAACTGCACTTCGAGGTCCGCTTCGCCTCAGCCCCCAGCGAACGGGCCCGCCCGATCGATCCGAAGCTGGTGCTTGGACGGTGACCTCTCACCAGCTGTAATTCGGCTAGTCCAAGGCCCTGGCTGGCGCCACGGCTAGGGACCTGGGTGTGCGAGGCCGTCGGAGCCTTACGCCCCCAGCCCCTAGAGCATCTCTCGATAGGTGTGAACGTTCACCCTGCCGAGAGAGCTCTAAGCTGCTGAATTGGAGACGATTCCATCTGGTCCGGTTGAAGAAATCAGATCCGACGGAGCCTAGTGGAAGAACCAGTCATTTTGCGGGCTCAGCGCCGCAGGGGAGACATGGTCGATCGTGGTGACGAGCACCGGGGCCCCGGCGCCCACCCCGTCTGCGTGGAAATAGATCGGCACGCCGTCAGCTCCGTCGGAACGGAACTGGATATACCGATCGGCGACGGGATCGGAACTTCCGTAGCCAACCGAGGCGAAGAGGTCGCGCAGGTCGATCATGTCCTGGCCACGTACGAAGTCCGTGATGTGGCCACCATTCGCGGGCAGGCGCTGGAACTGAAAGATGTCACGACCCTCGCCCCCGGTGAGCACGTCGGCCCCCCGGCCCGCCAAAAGAATGTCATTCCCGGCGCCACCGCTTAGGGTGGACCCTGCCTCGTTCGACGTCAGGCGGTTGTTGAGTTCGTTGCCGAAAGCTGCCTGGGGGGACGCGCCAACGAGCTTGAGGTTCTCGACGTTCGCCGAAAGCGTGTAGCTGGAGGATGTGCTGAGCACCTGATCGACGCCTCCACCGACGTTCTCAATAACGATGTCGCCAGGGCGGTCCACCACATAGGTGTCGTCCCCGCCAGCGCCCCTCATCTTGTCCGCGTTGCCTCTGCCATCAATGAAATCGTTGCCGGGGAGGCCCGTGAGAGTGTCCGGCTTGGCCGACCCCAGGAACATTCTTGTATAGGCGCCGCTATCGGGAAGAGCGAAGAGGCTGTTCGAATAGGCGGACGCTAGCGGATCGGCCACCGGTGGCGGGGCCGTTTGGCCAGCCGGGGCCACCACGCTTGTGACAGTCACACCCGGCAGCGCGTAGGCCCGAATGTAGTCGATCTTCAACTCCGCGGGGAGCGCGCCGTTATCGACCGTCCCCGCCCAGCCGCCGACCGCCATATTGGCCAGCATGAACATCGGCTTGTTCATGTCCGATGGCGTGGCTGTCTGGAACACCTGAACCCCGTCGACGTACCAGCTCAGGCTCGAGGGGGTCCAAAGCACCCCGTAGGTATGCATGCCATCGAGCGTCTCGGGAGTGAAGGACGCGATCCCGCTTGAGGTATGTCCGCCGACGCCAGAGTGAGCCGTGGTCCACGTGGCGTTGGGATCCTGCGAGAGGACCTCCATGACATCGAGCTCAGGCGGCCACGATCCGTCCTTGGGCAGCAGCCAGAAGGCCGGCCAGGCGCCAGCCGCCTTTGGAACGTCAGCGCGCATCTCGAAGTAGCCGTAGGTTTGGGCGAAGGTCGGTTGGGTCGTGATCAGCCCGGACGTGTATCCGTAGCCGAAAATCTCAGGATTGACGGAGGGCCTGGCCACGATCGAGAGACTACCGTCTGGATTGTTCACGAAGGGCGTGTCCGAAAAGTCCCCGTTGTGATCCCGGAAGTAGGGCGATGTGTAAATCTGCAGTTCACTGTTGTTGACGAGTGAGTAGCTCCCGACGCCTTGCGTGCCTTGATACCCAAAATCCGGCCGCCACAGGCCCGACGGGTTGCTTTCCTTGTCCCAGATCGACAACTGGCCGGAGAATTCGTCCGCGAAGCTAAGGAAGCCAAGCTTCGATGGGTCCAACTGGAGCTGGAAATTCGCCGCCGTCAGCTTGTCCAACGTTACGTCGCGCAGGATCAGGCCGTCGCCGTCGCCCATATCAAGCTTGACGTCAGCCCCCACCTGGCTGAGCCGGGGCAGTAGTTGACCGAAGGCGGCGAAGCCGGCCTTCAACCGGATGACGTCCTCGGTGACGCTGAAGTCCTGGATAACGTCATTGCCTTCACCCTTGTAGACGATGAAGACATCGGCGCCGGTTCCGCCGATCAGGATGTCCTGCCCGCCGCCCCCGTAGATCTGTTCCTTGCCGGAGCCGCCTCGCACGATGTTATCCACGGCGTTTCCCGCAGCGTAGAGGTTGTCGCCGCTGACCTCGACATTCTCCACATTGGCGTAGTTGCCGAGATAGACGTTTTGCCAAGCGACGATCTTGTCCGTTCCGGCGCCTATCTGCTCAACGATGCGGTCGGTGAAGGCTTTCAAATAGTAGGTGTCGTCGCCGCCGCCCCCGACCATCAGGTCCCCCTGACCGCCCCAAAAGCCTTCGGCGAGACTCGTCCCGGTCAGGGTTTCGATCCCAGCCGTGCCATAGAAGTTTGAAACCGACGGGCCAGTCTCGACGGCGAGGGCGCCGTCATATTTGTAGAGAGCCATGCGTTTTTCCCCGACTTCATGCGGTCGCCCCGCGTGCCGTCGAGTAAAGGAGTCCTATCCTTAAGTTTGTGTCGCTAGATGTCGCAGAGGTCACGGTGCTTAGGCCGAGGAAACAAGGACTGGATCGCCTCTCAGCCTCATGAGAACTGAAATTCAAGGACTTGTAGCTTGGCCATAGCGAACGGTTGCTGGGAACACTGCGGCGACCCGTCGCAGCCGGCAGTCCCGACGCGGGCTGAGCGAGCCCGGAGAGACTACATCGGCAGCGATTTGCCCAGTTCTCCCGCCAGGTCACGGATGAACTGCCAGGCCACGCGGCCCGAACGGCCGCCGCGCAGCTGCGCCCATTGCAGGGCGCGGCGTTCCAGGTCGGCGACGACCAGGCCGTAGGACCGTGCGTAGCTGGTCACCGCCTCGAGATAGGTCGCCTGGTCCATCGGCGGGAAGCCGATCCAGAGGCCGAAGCGGTCGGAGACACTGACCTCCTCCTCGGCGTCCTCGGCCGTGGCGATCAGGCCGCGGTCCTCCCCGTGGGTGCGCGGCATCAGATGGCGGCGGTTGGAGGTGGCGACGAACAGCACATTGGCCGGCGGTCCAGAGACCCCGCCCTCGAGGGCCGACTTCAGCGCCTTGGCCGCCGCGGCGCCCTCTTCGAAGGAGAGGTCATCGCAGAGCACGAGGAATCGCTCGGGGCGTTCGCGCAGGGTGTCGAACAGGGCGGGCAGGGCGGTGACTTCGTCGCGGTCCACCTCCACCAGCTTGAGGTCAGGGGTGTCGCTTGCCACGGCCATGAAGGCCGCCTTGGTCATCGAACTCTTTCCGGTCCCGCGCACGCCCCACAGCAGGACATGGTTGGCCGGCAGGCCCCGGGTGAACCTCTGCAGGTTCTCGACGAAACGCGCCTTCTGCTGGTCCACCCCGATCAGGGCCTCCAGGGGCAGGGCGTAGTCGGGGGCCGGGTGGAAGGCATGGCTGGCCGGATCATGCCGGAACAGCCGCGCGCCTTCAAAGATCGGCGGGACCCGCGCGGGGGGAGCCAGACGCTCCAGGGCGTTGGCGATGCGTTCGAGAACGGGTTTCAGGTCTGAATCCATGGCGTTGGTGCTTAGCGGGCCTGCCGTTCCATTGCAAAACCGGGGGCGAACGCATAGCTTCCGCCGACTTGAAAACGGGCGGCTTTTCGCCGGCCCGACGACGGACTTCGGAGAGACCATGTTCGCCACCCCCGCCTTCGCTCAGACCGCAGGCGCCGCCGCCGGCGGCGGACCGACGGAAATGCTGATGCAGTTCCTGCCCCTCATCGGCCTGGTCGTGCTGTTTTACTTCCTCATGATCCGCCCGCAGCAGCAGCGGATGAAGGCTCACCAGGCGATGATCGCCGCCGTGAAGCGCAACGACACCGTGGTGCTGAACTCCGGCGTCATCGGCAAGGTCGTGCGCGTCGAGGACAAGGAAGTGGGCGTTGAGATCGCCCAAGGCGTCAACGTCAAGGTGGTCAAGACCATGATCTCCGACGTCCGGGCCAAGGGCGAGCCCGCCCCGGCCAACGACTCCAAGGCCTGAGAACCCCGTAAATGATCGCTCCGTCGCGCTGGAGAACGATCGCCGTCCTGTTGTCGGTGATCTTCGGCCTCCTGTTCAGCCTGCCGAACGTGCTTCCCCAGAAGACGCTCGACAGCCTGCCGGGCTTTGTTCCGAAACAGAGGCTGAACCTCGGGCTCGACCTGCAGGGCGGGTCCTATCTGCTGCTGGAGGTCGACACCAACGCCCTGCGCGTTGAGAAGCTGACCAACCTGGTGGAGGACGTCCGCACCACCCTGCGCGAGGAGAAGATCGATTTCACCGACCTCGGCCAGGTCGGTGGGGCGGTTTCGGTCCGGATCACCGATCCGGCGCAGATGACGGCGGCCACCAACCTGCTGCGCAGGAGCGTGGGCGCGCCCCTGGCGGGCTCAACCACCGGTCGCGATGTCGCCATCAACACCTCGGACGACCAGCGCATACGCCTGGTCTTCTCCGAACAGGCCCTTGTGGCGGAGTCCGGCAAGGCGGTGGAGCAATCCATCGAGATCATTCGCCGGCGTATCGACGAACTGGGCACCAAGGAGCCCGACATCCGCCGCCAGGGGATCGACCGCATCGTCGTCCAGGCGCCGGGCGAGAGCGATCCCGAGAAGCTCAAGGACATCATTGGCCAGACCGCCAAGCTCACCTTCCAGATGGTGGACGACAGCGTCACCCCGGAGGAGGCCGCCGCGGGCCGCATCCCGCCGGGCTCGCAGCTGCTGCCCAGCGAGGAGGGTGGCGCCCTGCTGGTGAAGAAGCGCGCCCTGGTCACCGGCGAAATGCTCACCGACGCCAGTCAGGCCTTCGACTCCCAGACCGGCGAGGCGATCGTCAACTTCCGCTTCAACGGCCAAGGCGCGCGCCGGTTCGGCGACGCCACGGCGCAGAACCTCGGCAAGCGATTCGCCATCGTGCTCGACAACCGGGTCATCTCCGCCCCGGTGATCCAGAGCGCCATCACCGGCGGCTCTGGCCAGATCAGCGGGAGCTTCACGCCGGAGAGCGCCAACAACCTGGCCATCCTGCTCCGGGCCGGCGCCCTTCCGGCGCCCCTCAGTGTCGAGCAGCAACAGACCGTCGGCGCCGAGCTAGGCGCCGACGCCGTCCAGGCCGGCAAGATTTCCACGGCGGTCGGCTTCATGGCGATCCTGGTCTTCATGCTGCTGTCCTACGGGTTCCTGTTCGGCGGGATTTCCGTGATCGCCCTGTTGGTCAACGGCCTGCTGATCGTCGCCACCCTGTCGGTCACCCAGGCCACCCTCACCCTGCCGGGGATCGCGGGCCTGATCCTAACCTTGGCCGTGGCCGTCGACGCCAATGTGCTGATCTACGAGCGCATGCGTGACGAGGTCAGGGCGGGACGCCCGGTGCTGTCGGCCATGGACGCGGGCTTCTCGCGCGCCATGACGACGATCATCGACGCCAATGTGACGACGATCCTGGCGGCCCTGATCATGTTCCAGTTCGGGTCCGGCCCGGTCCGGGGTTTCGCCTGGACCCTGTCCATCGGCGTCCTGACGTCCGTCTTCTCGGCCGTCGTCGTGACCCAGTTCCTGCTGTCGATCTGGTTCCGCCGGGTTCGCCCCAAGACCCTGCCGATCGTTTAGGGAGACGCCGACATGTCCAAGTACTGGCCTCTCATTAAGGTGCTCCCGATCAAGACGAACTTCAGGTTCGTCGCCTTCGCGCGGATCGCGGCCATCGTCTCGGCGATCGCGGTGGTGGTTTCGCTCGGCTTCACCCTGTTCCCCTTCCAGCCGCCGTGCGGCGGCCTGTCCTGCGGGATCGACTTCAAGGGCGGAACCCTGCTGGAGGTTTCCACGGCCCCCAAGGCTGTGGATCTGAGTCTGGCCCGGAAGACTCTGGAGGCGCAGAACATCGGCGACGTCCAGGTTCAGGCCTTCGGCGAGCCGACCACGGCCATGATCCGCTTCCAGACCCCCGAGGGCGGCGAGCCCGCCGTGGCGGTGGACAAGGTCAAGGCCGCCCTGGTCGACGCGCTCGGGCCCATGACCTTCCAGCGTGCGGACGTGGTCGGCCCCAAGGTTTCGGGCGAGCTGTTCCAGAGCGGGATCCTGGCGCTCGGTCTCGCGATCGGCCTGATGCTGCTCTACATCTGGTTCCGGTTCGAACTTCAGTTCGGCGTGGGCGCGGTCGTGGGCCTGTTCCACGATGTGATCCTGACCTTCGGCCTGATCGCGATCTTCAAGCTGGAGTTCAGCCTCACCACCATCGCCGCCATCCTGACCATCATCGGCTATTCGATGAACGACACCGTGGTAGTCTTCGACCGCCTGCGGGAGAACCTGCGCAAGTACAAGTCCATGCCGCTGGGCGAAGTCATCGACCTGTCGATCAATGAGACCCTGTCGCGGACGGTCATCACCGGGCTCACCGCCATTCTGGCGCTCGGCGGCCTGGCGATCTTCGGCGGACCGACCCTGCTCGCCTTTTCCCTGATCATGATCTTCGGCATCATCATCGGCACATATTCCTCGGTCTATGTCGCGGCGCCGGTGATCCTGCTCTGGGGCGTCAGGCGCGGCGACGAGCCGGCCGAGCCCCTGATGCCGGCCAACGCGCGGCCCTGAGCCGTGGCCCGCGACGCCCCCTCCATCGACGCCTATGGAGACGGCGGATTCCGACTGTCAGGGGTGCGCCACGAAGGCTCGGTGCTGATCGTCCAGGACCAGGCTCAGGCCTGGCCGGTGTCCGGCGCCGCCGATCTCACGCCCGAGAGCTTGTCGGCCATCCTGGCGGTCGGATCGCGGGACGTGGAGTTCCTGCTGCTGGGCATGGGAGCGGCCAACGCTCTGCCGCCCAGGGATGTCCGCGAAGCCCTCTCCAGGGCGGGTATAGGCCTGGAGTTCATGGACACGCCGACCGCGGCGCGGATGTACAATGTGCTGACCGCCGAAGGTCGCCGGTTGGCCGCCGCCCTGATCGCCATCTAGGTCGGGCCGCTAGCAGCCCCGGTTGAAACCCCGTATAGCTGACGGTCAGGGCAGGAATCGTAGAGGCATACCCATGGCTGGACTACTCGCTAATCTTCGCAACACCGTTCTCGTGAGCTGCGTGCTCGCGCTGATCATCATCGCTGGCTATTTCAGCCACTACGGCTCGGCCGACGCGATCTTCTTCCAGGCGGTGTTCCGCTTCCTGCACGTGCTGTTCGGCATCATGTGGATCGGCCTGCTGTACTACTTCAACTTCGTCCAGATCCCGCAAATGGCCCAGATCCCGGCCGAGCTGAAGCCGGCGGTGTCCAAGTACATCGCCCCGGCGGCGCTGTTCTGGTTCCGCTGGGCCGCGCTGTTCACCTGGGTGGCCGGCGTGATCCTGGCCATGAACCGCGGCTATCTGGTGGAAGCCTTCACCCTGGGCGCCACCGAGGGCTTCGCCAATGTCGGCCACATCTTCATCGGCATGGGCATGTGGCTCGCCACGGTGATGTTCATCAACGTCTGGGCCTTCATCTGGCCCAACCAGAAGATCGCCCTGGGCCTGGTGGAAGCCGACGCCGAGGCCAAGGCCAAGGCCGGCCGCACCGCGATGCTGTTCTCACGGACCAACACCCTGCTGTCGATCCCGATGCTGGTGACCATGACCATGAGCCAGACGCTCTTCGGCTAAGGCCTCTGGTCCATTACAATCGGAAGGCCCGCCCCAACCGGCGGGCCTTTTGCATTTTGCGAACATCATGTCTGAAGACGACGCCTACGATCCGTACGATCTTGACGCCCTGGTGGGCCGCGTCGATCCCGACCGTTGGCTGTCCAGCCGCTTCATTCCGGAGGGCGAGACCCGCGCCGACGTCATCGCACTCTACGCCTTTGACCATGAGTTGGCCCGGGCGCCTCGGGTGGCCTCCAATCCGCTGATGGGCGAGATCCGCCTGACCTGGTGGACCGAGGTGCTGGACGAGGTGTTCGAGGGGCGCACGGTGCGCAAGCATCCCACGGCCATGGCCCTGGCCGCCGCCATAGTCCGCCACGGCCTGCCGCGTGCCCGTCTGGAGGCGATGATCGACGCCCGCTACCGCGAGCTCAGCGCCGAGCCGATGAAGCTGGGGGAGGCCCTGGAGTGGGCCGACGGCACGGCCGGCAATGCCGCCGTCCTTGCCGCCTGGATGCTGGACCGTGAGGCCGATGAGGCCCAAGCCCTGGCCGGAGGGCGCGCCTGGGCCATCGGGCGGCTGATCGGCACGGCGGGTCTGGCCGGGCCGGATGTCAGGCCGATCCTCGAGCGTGCCTTGAAGGACGCGGCCGGCCTGGCGGTGGCGGCGTTCCCGGCCATCGCCCATGCGACCCTGGCCCGCGTTCGCGCCAAGGGCCGAAGGCCTTCGGAACTGGAAGCCCGCCTGCGTCTCTTCCTGGCCGTCGCGCGCGGCAGGGTCTGAGGGCTATTCGGCGGCGACCCGCGTTTCACCGGTGACCCAGGTCTCCAGATCCGCCAACGCCCGCTCGCCCACCGCCAGTTTCTTGCCGCGTGACTTCTCCTTGGCGCCCAGTCGGCGGCCGGTCTCGTCGCGCTTGGCGACGGCGTCGACCGGCGGCATCAGGCCGTAGTTGATGTTCATCGGCTGGAACGAGCCCTTGCCGCCCTCCAGGTGGCCGCCGGTGATGTGCCCCACCAGGGCGCCCAGGGCCGTGGTGGCGGGCGGCGCCTCGATGGGCGAGCCCAGACGTTCGGCGGCGGCCAGGCGGCC
>NZ_JANPJP010000132.1:0-16211 GCF_031425575.1 Phenylobacterium sp. | reverse complement strand
GGGTCGTCGGCCAGCAGCCGGGCCACGCCCGAGCCGCCCGCGCCGTTCAGGGGCTTGAGCACGATATCGCCCTGGCGGGCGCGGAACTCATAGATCGCCTCGAGATCGGAGGTGATCAGGGTCGGCGGCTGCACGCCGGGGAAGGTGGTGACGAACAGCTTTTCCGGCGCGTTGCGCACCTCGGTGGGGTTGTTCACCACCAGGGTCTTGGGGTGGATGGCGTCCAGGAAGTGGGTCGAGGTGATGTAGGCCATGTCGAAGGGCGGGTCCTGGCGCAGCAGGACGACATCGAAGTCCGACAGGTCGCGGGTCTCCCACGGGCCGAAGGCGGCGTGGTCGCCCTTCACGGGCTGGACGGTCACCGAACGGCCCTTGGCGGTGAGCCTGCCGCTCTCCAGGGCCATGCGCTCCGGGGTGTAGACCCACAGGGTGTGGCCCCGTTCCTGGGCCGACTGCATCATCAGGAAGGTCGTATCGCCTTCGATATTGATCCCCTCCAGGGGGTCCATCTGGACGGCGACCTTCAGGGACATGGGCGGGCTTCCTTGCAAGCTGAGGCGTTCAGATAGGTCGGGGCGGGTGCGAGCGCCAGCGCTGCTTAGTTGAGTTGCAGCCGCACGCGCTCGCGGTGGGCCCGGGCGGCCAGGGCTGCGCCGCCGTCCAGGGTCGAGGCCTGGGCCAGGGCCTGGAGGGCGCCGGCCAGGGCGCCTTGGCCCTCTCGGGCGGCGGCGACGTCCAGCCAGGGGCGGTGATCGCTGGGGTCCAGCAGGGCGCGGCGCAGGGCGGCGCGTTCGGCGCGGCCGAAGTCACGGGCCGTCACGGCGCGAGCGAAGATGTTGTTCTGCAGCCGCATCAGCACGGCGCGGTCGGGGGCGGGCGCCATCAGCCGGTCCAGGCGGTCGGCGACATTGGGGGTGAGGCCGGCGTGCAGGGCCCGCCGGGTGAGCTCCGAGGGCAGGACCACCCGGCCCTCGCTATAGGGGTCGAGCGCCAGGGGCCCCTCGTGGGTCTCGATCCGCAGCAGGAAGTGGCCGGGGAAGTCGACGCCCTGGACGGTGAGACCGCACCTTCGCGCGACATGCAGGTAGTAGATTCCCAGGGCCACCGGCAGGCCCTTGCGGCGCTCGGCCACCGAAAGGATGTCGGCGTTGTCGGGGTGTTCGTAGGTGAAGAGGTCTCCCCCCAGGGCCAGGTCCCCGGCCATGGTCTCGGCCAGGGCCTCCTCTGGACTTTCGGTGACCAGGCGCTGGGTCAGATGCTCAATCCCGGATTCGCCGAGGTCGCGGGCCTGCTGGGCGTCGCGGCTGGGGTCCTCGTGCAGGGCGCAGGCGATGGCGGCTTCCAGCAGGGGGAAGTCGCCGTCCACGCACTGCCCTGCTTGGGTCAGATAGGCCTCAGCGTCTTCGCGACTCATGACAACTCACGCACCTCTCCAGGCGTCTGGACTATGTCTTGGAAGTCTGCCCGGCGCGAGGGCGATAAGATCGAGACGCACGGCGGCGTTGTGCAGCGCCGGCCGGCGGGCGGCCAGGGTGGCCCCGGCGCGCCGCAGCCGGGCCCGCTGATCGGCGCTGACCGCCTCCATCGCCGCCAGCATGGTCGTGCGCGACTTGACCTCGACCACAGCCAAAACCCCGCCCCGGTGGGCCAGCAGGTCGATCTCGGCCTGGGGGGTCTTCAGGCGAAAGCCCAGGATGCGGTAACCCTTCAGCATCAACCAGATCGCCGCCCAGACCTCGGCGCGACGGCCAGAGAGCCGGGCCGCAGCCCCGCGCGCCTGGCGGATGGGGTTCACGGCCTGGCGTCCTTGAGGGCCATGGCGCGCTTGTAGAGGTCGCGGCGGGGCAGGCCCAAGGCCTTGGCCACCTCGCTGGCGGCGTCGGCCGTGCCCAGGCGCTCCAGGGCCTGGAGCAGGGCTGTATCGACATCAGCCTGCGTGGCGGCCTCCTCGCGGCCGGGGCCGACGACGATGACGAACTCGCCCTTGGGCGCGGCGAACCGCTTGTCGGCGGCAAGCTGGTCGAGGGGCGCCCGGGTCACGGTCTCGTAGAGCTTGGTGAGCTCGCGGGCGACGGCGGCCTCCCGTGGGCCGAAGACGGCGGCCATGTCGGCGAGGCTGGCGGCGACGCGGGAGCCGCCCTCGAAGAACACCAGGGTGGCCCGCAGCCCGGCCAGCTCCTGGAAGAAGGTCTGCCGCGCGGCGCTCTTGGGGGGTGGAAAGCCGGCGAACAGGAAGCGGTCGGTGGGAAGGCCCGCGACCGTGAGCCCCGCCAGCAGGGCTGAGGCGCCGGGGATCGGATAGACCGGCAGACCGTCGGCCATGGCTTCTCTGGCCAGGCGGTAGCCCGGATCGGAGACCAGGGGCGTGCCCGCGTCGGACACCAGGGCGACCCGGCCGCCTTCGCTCAGGATCTGCAGGGCTTTCGGCCCGGCCCGGTCGGCGGAGTGCTCGTCATAGCGCTCCAGCTTCTTCGACAGGCCGTAGGCGCTCAGCAGCTTGCCCGCCACCCGGGTGTCCTCGGCCAGGACCAGGTCGCAGGCCGAGAGTACGTCGAGGGCGCGCAGGGTGATGTCCCGCAGATTGCCGATCGGCGTCGCCACCAGGTAGAGGCCGGGCGCCAGGAGCGCTTGCGACAGTTCGGGTGGCGGCGGGCGGGGGGACATGGGCGAGGAATCACCGGTTCGGCCGCCCATGGCAAGCTTGGGCTCAGGCGAGCGCCAGCCGGCTGGTGACCCAGTTGAGGACCAGGCGCCCCGCCGGGGTGGCCCGCAGGCGGTCCGGATCGGGGGCGAGGAGGCCGGCGTCGATCAGGCTGCGCACCTCCGGATGGCTGGGCTGGAGGGTCAATGCGGCGATCTCGGCGAAGGCCACCCCGTCCTCGATCCGCAGGCCGGCCAGCAGGCGCTCCTCGGCGGCCTGCCGCGCCGTGAGCATCTCGCGGGTCGACCAACCGAGACCGGTCTCGGCGACCTGGGCGATGTAGTCCGCGGGCCTGGTCGCGGCGAAGGTGGCGGTGCGGGCGCCGTCCAGGGTCAGGCGGCCATGGGCGCCTGGGCCGGCGCCCACATAGTCCTGGCCGCGCCAATAGACGAGGTTGTGGCGGGAGCGGGCGGCCTCGCCCCGCGCATGATTGGAAACCTCGTAGGCGGTGAAGCCGGCGTCGGTCAGGGTCTCCTGGGTGACGTCGAACAATTCGGCGGCGAGGTCCTCAGCCGGAGGAAGCAGGGCGCCGCGCTTCACCGCGCGGTCGAAGGCGGTGCCGGCCTCGATGGTGAGCTGGTAGGGCGACAGGTGTTCGGCGCCCAGGCCGATAGCCTCGCCAAGTTCGGCCCGCCAGGCGTCGGCGGTCTGGCCGGGGCGGGCATAGATCAGGTCCAGCGAGAGTCGGGAACAGCCTCGCGCCCAGGGCGGCGGCGCGGCGGGCCTCATTGGCCCCGTGGTTGCGGCCCAGCAGGGCGAGGCTGGCGTCGTCCAGGGCCTGGACGCCAAGGGACAGGCGCTGCACCCCGGCGGCGGCGAAGCCCGCGAACCGCCCGGCCTCGGCGTCGGTGGGATTGGCCTCCAGGGTGATCTCCAGGTCCGGCGCGGGCGTCCAGAGGCTCATGCAGAGCGCGATCATCTCCCCAGCCCAGTCGGGATCCATCAGGGACGGCGTGCCGCCCCCCAGGAAGATGGAGGTCAGTTCGCGGGGGCTGGTCAGCTCCCGGTGGCGGCGCAGGTCGGCGAGGATGGCGTCCTTCAGGGCGAGCTGTTCAACGCCCCGCCCCCGGTCGCGCAGGACGTTGAAGTCGCAATAGGGGCAGATGCGCGCGCAGTAGGGCCAATGGATATAGACCCCCAGGCTCTTCAAAGTATGGCGGCCTTGAGCTTGGCGAAGGCCAGAGCCCGGTGGCTCATGGCGTCCTTGGCGGCGGGGTCCATCTCCCCGAAGGTCAGGTCGTGGCCGAGCGGCGTGAAGATGGGGTCGTAGCCGAAGCCCCGGGTTCCGCGCCCGGGAAAGGTCAAGGTCCCGTCCACCCGGCCCTCGACGACGACGGCGGGGCCGTCCGGCCAGGCGACGGCGAGCGCGCTGGTGAACCAGCAGGAGAGATCCTCCGACCCGCTCTCCTCCACCCGTTCCTGGACCTTGCCAATGGCCACGGCGAAGTCCTTCCCCGGCCCCGCCCAGCGCGCTGAGAAGATGCCCGGGGCGCCGTCCAGGGCCGATACCGACAGGCCGGAATCGTCGGCCAGGGCGATCAGGCCGCTGGCGTCGGCGGCGGCGCGGGCCTTCAGCAGGGCGTTGCCGACGAAGGTGGTCTCGGTCTCGTCGGGCTCGGCCAGGCCCAGCTCGCCGGCGGTCAGCAGGAAGAAGCGGTTCTCCAGGATGGCGGCGATCTCCACGACCTTGCCCGGATTGTGGGTCGCCACCACCAGCCGCGCGCCGGGTTCGAGCTTGAGCGCCATGGGAAAACCTCCGGTTCGGGCGGGACGGCGGACCATAGTCGCCACGCGCGAGGCGTTCAATTGCAAGGCTTTGCGCAGGCTCAAGCTCAACATTACCAATGTTTCATATCGTTTTTCGATAATTATCTTGATCGAAAAGCGATGCGCTCATATTGACTATCGACATCGGGCGGCGATGGGCCGCCCACCACCCCAAGCACCGCCGAGGCGGGGCGAACCTGGAGATGAAGTGATGATTTCGCCTGTGATGACCTGGATGGACCGCGCTCTGATGCAAGTCGTGATCGTCCTCGCCGCCCTTCCCGTGGTGGCCTTGGTGGCCGGCTCGCTGGTCAGCTAGACTGACGTGGTCAAGCCAGACGCTTCCCGCCGCCAGCCGCCGCGTTGGCGGCGGCGCCACACCAGCGGGGAGATACAGTTGATGCGCGCCCTGGGGCCCGGCTCGGTTTCGAGCTTCCTGAAGATCATCCTCGATGTGGTCTATGTCGCCCTGTGGATCGGCGTCGGCGTCGTCGGCGTCCTGATGCTGGCCGCCCTGCTGCTGAGCTTCAATCCCGAGTTGATCGCCAACCTGTCCCTGAGCGCCGAGGGGGCGTCGGTGGTCAGCCGCGGTCCTGTCCTGGCCGGAGGCCTGCTCGCTGCGGCCCTCTACATGGCCGGCCTGCAGGTGATCGTGGCGCGTTTGCGCCAAATCTTCGCCACACTGACGGCCGGAGACCCCTTCCATCCGGACAATGTGCTGCGCCTGCGGGTGATCGGCCTGGCGCTCGGCAGCCTGGAACTGGTGCGCTACGCCGTCCGCTTCGCTGGCGACTGGCTGGACCTCGCCCAGACCAAGAGCAGCCAGGGTCTCAGCCTGACGGCCTGGTTCTCAGTGCTGGTGGTGTTTGTGCTCGCTGAGGTGTTCCGCGAAGGCGCGCGCCTGCGCCGCGAAGCGGAGCTGACGATCTGACCATGCCTATTCGTGTCCTGCTCGACCGCGTGCTTCTGGAACGCCGCATGTCGCTCACCGAACTCGCCGACCGCGTTGGCGTCACCATCGCCAACCTGTCGATCCTTAAGACCGGCAAGGCCCGCGCCGTGCGTTTTTCCACCCTGGCGGCCCTGTGCCGCGAACTGGACTGCCAGCCCGGTGACCTGCTGCACTACGAGGCTGGGCCCTCTGACGACCTGCCGGACGACGATGACGGCTGAACACGGCGACGTGATGATGCAGCGCGATAAAAAACTGTGCGCGCGTGTGCAAAAAAGTTCGACTGAGCGGTGCTTAGATATTGTCAGGTAAGGCTTTCGCTCCTATATGCACCGCAACAATTGCTGCATTGCACAAAGGAGCTACCCATGGCTCGCGCCATTGAAAGCCTGATCGACCGCCTGATGGCTCCCTTCGCCGAAGAGCTGGCCCGCCTGCCCGCCTCGGCCTTCCGCCAGCTGCTGAACGGTCTCTAAGACCCGTACCCATCGCTCTCCAGCGGTGTCACGTTTGAAGCGGGCGGTCCTCTCCAGGGCCGCCCGTTTTGCATTCTATTTCCGCGCGCCGGCTTCCTGCTGTAGGACGCAGAGTTCGCCGATCCCCTTGCGGGCCAGGCTGAACAGGGCCTCGAATTCATCCTGGCTGAAGCCGCGCTTCTCGCCGGTGGCCTGAATCTCGACGATATCGCCCGAGCCGGTGAGCACGAAGTTGGCGTCGGCCTCGGCGTTCGAGTCTTCCTCGTATTCCAGGTCGAGGACCGGAACGCCGTTGTAGATGCCGCAGGAAATGGCCGCGACCTGGTCGGTGATCGGGTCCTGGGTGATCAGGCCTTCCTCCATCAGGTAGTTCACCGCCTGGCGTAGTGCGACCCAGGCGCCAGTGATGGCGGCGGTGCGCGTACCGCCGTCGGCCTGAATGACATCGCAGTCGATGGAGATCTGGCGCTCCCCCAGCAGGGTCGGGTTGATGATGGCGCGCAGGGAGCGGCCGATCAGGCGCTGGATCTCCTGGGTGCGTCCCGACTGCTTGCCCTCCGAGGCCTCGCGGCGGCCCCGGGTGTGGGTGGCCCTGGGCAGCATGCCGTATTCGGCGGTGACCCAGCCCTGGCCGCGGCCGCGCATGAAGCCCGGGACCCGGTCCTCGACGCTGGCGGTGATCAGCACCTTGGTGTGGCCAAAGGTGATCAGGCAGGAGCCCTCCGCATAGCGATTGACCCCAGTTTCGATGGTCACGGCGCGAAGAAGCTCGGGAGTACGGTCAGAAGGGCGCATGGAAGGGCTCGGATATGAGCGCGACGTCTTGCGCCGCAGAGGGTCGCGCTTATCCTAGAATACAGAGGTTCCGTCCATGGTTCTGACCTGCCTAGCTCCTTGACCAGCTCGCTCCTGACCGGCGGGCCTTCGCTTGCCGCCCTGGATGAGCGCGCCCGCGACATCTTCCGCCGCGTCGTGGAAAGCTATCTGGAGACCGGCGACCCGGTGGGCTCGCGCACGCTTTCCAAGGGGGGGGTGCATCTGTCCCCCGCCTCGATCCGCAACACCATGCAGGACCTGACCCAGCTCGGCCTGCTGGGGGCGCCTCATGTCAGCGCCGGCCGGCTACCGACCCATGCGGGCCTGCGCCTGTTCGTCGACGGCCTGATGGAGGTGGGCGACGTCGGCGAGGAAGAGCGGCGGTCCATCGAGCACCGGCTCACCGGCCGCGGCCAGACCTTCGACGACGCCCTCAACGAGGCCAGCGCCATCCTCTCGGGTCTGGCGGGCGGGGCCGGCGTGGTGGTCACCCCGGTGCGCGACGCTGGCGTCAAGCACGTGGAGTTCGTGTCGCTCTCGGCCGACCAGGCGCTCGCCGTCATGGTGTTCGACGACGGGGCGGTGGAGAACCGCCTCATGGCCCTGACCGCCGGCGTCACGCCGAGCGCCCTGCAGGAGGCGTCGAACTTCCTCAACACCCGCCTGCGCGGCAAAACCCTGGCCGAGGCGGGGCGCGAGATGCGCACCGAACTGGACACCGCCCGCCAGCAGCTCAACGAGACCGCGGCCCGGCTTGTGGAGGACGGCCTGGCCGCCTGGGGCGGAGGCGAGGTGGCCGAGCGCGCCCTGATCGTCCGGGGCCGCGGCAATCTTCTGGCCGACCCGGAGACCCTGGACGACCTCGAGCGCGTTAGGATGCTGTTCGACGACCTCGAACAGAAGGAACAGCTCATCGGGCTGCTGGACGGGGTCAACGAAGCCCAGGGCGTGCGCATCTTTATCGGAGCCGAAACCCGGCTGTTTTCGCTTTCGGGTTCCGCCGTGATCGCCGCGCCCTATATGACGGGCGGTCAGAAGGTGCTGGGCGCGATCGGAGTGATCGGTCCGGCCCGCCTAAACTATGCCCGGGTCATCCCGCTGGTGGACTATACCGCCCGCGTGCTGTCCCAGGTCCGAGAACGCGTGAAGGATTGAACATGTCCGACGATCATACGCCGGCCGAAGACGTCAACGAGATCGCAGATGCGGCGATCGACCACATCGAGGCCCTCACAGCCGAGAACAAGGGGCTGAAGGAGCAGGTGCTGCGCTACGCCGCCGAGGCGGAGAACACGCGCCGCCGCGCCGAGCGCGAGGCCAATGATGCGCGGGCCTACGCCATCCAGAAGTTCGGCAAGGACCTGCTGGCCGCCGCCGACAACATGGGCCGCGCGCTGGCCGCGGCGCCGACCGACAGCGCCGACACGGTGGTGAAGAACTTCGTCGTCGGCGTGGAGATGACGGCCAAGTCGCTGCAGGCCGCCTTCGAGACCAATGGGCTGAAGAAGATCGAGCCCGAGAAGGGCGTGAAGTTCGACCCGCACCAGCACCAGGCCATGATGGAGCAGCCCTCCAACGAGGTCGGCGCCGGGGGCGTGATCCAGGTGCTGCAGCCGGGCTACGAACTGCTGGGCCGGCTGATCCGCCCGGCCATGGTGGTGGTGGCGGCCAAGGGCTCCACGGGGCCGA
Source organism: Phenylobacterium sp. (assembly GCF_031425575.1). Taxonomy (GTDB): domain Bacteria; phylum Pseudomonadota; class Alphaproteobacteria; order Caulobacterales; family Caulobacteraceae; genus Phenylobacterium. The sequence continues at coordinate 7,810 of NZ_JANPJP010000132.1, read as the reverse complement.
GCGCCGCCGGCGCGGAACCCACGGGCGCTCCGGTCAATCCCTATGCGGCCAACGACGCCAGCCACGACGCCTCTCACGACGGCGACGCGGTGGACACCAAGGCCTGACCTGGCCGCACATCCCGGCCTTCGCCGGGGTGAGCGGGTCTCTTAGACCTTCGCGTCCGGCTTGCGCAGGCGGATCAGGCCTTCCTGGGTGACCGAGGCGACGAGGTCGCCCTTCTGGTCGTAGATCGAGCCGCGTACGAAGCCCCGACCGCCCGACGCCGAGGGGCTGTCCTGGTGGTAGAGGTGCCATTCGTTGAAGTTCGACGGCTTGTGGAACCACATGGCGTGGTCGAGGCTGGCCGACTGCAGGCCGGGGGTCTGCCATTCCACGCGGTGCGGCCGCATGGCGGTCGAGAGCATGTTCATGTCCGAGGCATAGGCCATGATCACCTGGTGCATGTGCGGGTCGGCGCCGATGGGGGCCGTGGCGCGGAACCAGACGCTGTTCTCGGCGGGCTTGGGGCCCTTGCTCCAGGACGACGGACCGACTGAACGCATCTCGATGGGCCGCGGGCGCGACATCATCTTGCGCATCTCTTCCGGGGCCTTCTCCATCATCTTGCGCTGCTTGACGGCATCGTCCTCGAGGTCGTCGGGCGCGGGAACCTCGGGCATGGGCGCCTGGTGTTCGAAGCCCTCTTCCAGCACCTGGAAGGAGGCCGCCAGGTTGAAGATCTGCTTGCCGTTCTGGATTGCCACCACGCGCCGGGTGGTGAAGGTGCCGCCATCGCGCGAGCGGTCGACGTCGAAGACGATCGGCACGCGGGGATCGCCCGGACGGATGAAGTAGCAGTGCAGCGAGTGGCAGACTCGGTCCTCGACCGTTTCATATGCCGCCAGCAGGGACTGGGCGATCACCTGGCCCCCGAAGATGCGGCCCGGTCCCATGGACGGACTGACGCCCCGGAACAGGTTGAGCTCCAGGCGTTCCAGCGACAGGGTCTCGGGCAGGCTCTCGGGGGTGTCCATTATGGGTCTCGGAATATGCTGCAAGTGCGAAAGGCGCTGAATTAGGCCCATAGCGGCGCTCGGGCAAGGCGGTAGAATTACGCGGCCCGATGGTCCAAAAGCCGCAGATGTCCTTCGACGCCGCCGTCCTGACCATGTTTCCCGAGGCCTTCCCGGGTCCGCTTGGCGTTTCGCTGATCGGCACGGCCTGGCGCGAGCAGGGTCTGTGGTCCTTGGAAACGGTGGACATTCGGGGATTTTCCAAGGATAAGCGCGGCTTCCTGGACGACACCCCCGCGGGTGGCGGCCCGGGACAGGTGATGCGAGCGGACGTCATCGCCTCTGCGCTGGACAGCGTGGAGCGGCGAGGGCGGCCGCTTTTGTATATGAGCGCCCGGGGTCAGCCCCTGACCCAGGCGCGGGTTCGAGAATGGGCTGACGGGCCTGGGCTGATCGTCCTGGCCGGCCGGTTCGAGGGGGTGGACCAGCGGGTGCTCGACGCGCGCGGGTTCGAGGAGGTCGCCGTCGGCGACGCGGTGCTCGCTGGTGGCGAGGCGGCGGCCCTGGTGACGATCGAGGCGTGCGTACGGCTGGTCCCCGGTGTGTTGGGGCAGGCCGAGAGTTTGAGTGAAGAAAGCTTCGAGGATGGGCTCCTTGAAGGTCCGCAATATACGCGACCGCGGACGTTCGAAGGCCTGGATATCCCCGAGGTGTTGCTGAGCGGCCATCACGCCCTGGTGCGTAATTGGAGAGCTGAGCAGCGCGAAGCGACGACGCGGAAGCAGCGGCCGGACTTGTGGGCGCGGCGAACCGCCAATCAACAGCCAAAGGGCGATTAAGCCCGAAGACCTAGAGGACCACCTAAATGAACATCATCCAGCAGCTGGAAGACGAAGAGCGCAACCGCCTTCTCGCCACCCGCAAGATCCCCGACTTCCAAGCTGGCGACACCCTTCGCGTCAACGTGAAGATCAAGGAAGGCGAGCGCGAGCGCGTCCAGGCCTATGAAGGTGTCTGCATCGCCCGTCAGGGCGGCGGCATCAACGAGAGCTTCACCGTCCGCAAGATCTCCTTCGGCGAAGGCGTGGAGCGGGTGTTCCCGACCCACTCGCCGATGATCGAGTCCATCGAGGTGAAGCGCCGCGGCGTCGTGCGGCGCGCCAAGCTCTATTACCTGCGCGACCGTCGCGGGAAGTCGGCCCGGATCGCCGAACGCTCCTACACCGGCGGCGCGGCCAAGCCGGAAACCGTCACCCCGGCGGAAACCGCCGAGGACTAGGTCTTCCGACCCTACGAGTTTCAAACGGCGGCCCTGGCGACGGGGCCGCCGTTTTCATTTCAGCCCTCAACCCAAGCCTTCCAGGCCTGCATCACCGGAACGAAGTCGGTGGGCTGTGTCTCATACTGCAGGACATCGTCGGCGAACTGGACCCAGGGCTGGGCGCTCCTTACCCAGAAGGCCGAGACCGGGCGCAGCCAGTCGGTTTCGTCCAGGGTTCCTGGCCGGAGGGTCAGGGAATGCGGGCCGCCGGGCGGCTCGGTGAAGACCCGCACGCCGCAGTCGGGGCAGAAGCGCTGGGGGATCACGGTCCCCGAACTGGCCTGGCGCGGCCAGTTGGCCGGGTCGCCCCGGGTGATCTCAAAATCCTTGCGGAACACCGGCATGGCCATGGAAAAGGCGCTGCCGGTCAGGGACTGGCAGTCGCTGCAATGGCAGGTATAGACCGCGATCGGAGGCGCGTTCAGCCGATAGCGGATGGCCCCGCAGGCGCAGCCGCCCTCGATGGGAAATTCGGGCAGGCGGCTCATCCCTTGCGCCCCAGATACTCGCCGAGGCCCGCCACCAGGTGGTCGAACATCAGCCGCATGCGGCGGCTGCCCTTCAGGTTCTCGTGCATGGCGATCCAGCATTCGAGTTCGAAGGAGAAGGCGTTGGCCAGCACCGGGACCAGGCCATCGCGGCGGGCGATCTGGTGCTGGACGCCACCGATACCCATGCCGGCTCGGATCGCCGAGACCTGGGCGGCGTCGTCGTCGGTGCGGAAGTTGAAGATCTCGCGGGTGATGGGGCGCGGGAAGTCGATCCCCGAAAGCGCTTCCAGGGGCGGCCGCTCGCGGTCGAAACCGATGATGGTGTGGTCCTCCAGGTCCTCAAGGCTGCCGGGCGCGCCGCGGCGGTCGAGATAGGCCTGGGTGGCGTAGAAGCCGACCCCGAGCATGCCGACCTTGCGGGCCACCAGGGCGCCCTGGGTCGGGCGGGCCATCCGCACGGCGATGTCGGCGTCGCGCCGCGACAGGTCCTCGTTCTTGTTGGACAGCACCAGTTCGATGGCGATCTCGGGGTGCTGCTCCATGAAGCCGGCCAGGATCTGCGGCAGCACCTCGACGCCGACGATCAGGCTGGCGGCGATGCGGACCGAGCCCTTCTCGCTGTCGGCCGCCCCAGAGGCGTCGCGCGCGGCGGCCGAAGCGGCGGCATGCATTTCCTCCAGGTGCGCCTTGAGGCTGAGGGCCAGGTCGGTGGGGGTCAGGCCGCGAGGGCTGCGCAGGAACAGCGGCGCGCCGAGCTGCTGTTCCAGCGTCTCGATATGCCGGCCGATGGTGGGCTGGGTCAGGCCCCGGGATCGGGACGCCGCCGACAGACTGCCCGACTGCAGGACCGCGTGCAGGCTTTGGTACAGGTCCCAGGTCGGATCGCTCATGCGCTTATGAATAGCTGAGTCACGGATAACCGCAATTTCGTCTGAGCTCCCCGAGGCCGATCTTTGTTCTCTCACCAGCGTGACAGCCGGAAGTGGAAACCGGTTCCGGCGCCCGTCACGCGCAGCTTCCAAGAGAGATGGCGACATGGCGACGTTAGACAAGACCGCCCTGGTGATTGGGGCGACGGGATCGGTGGGCGGGGAGGTGGCCGCCGCGCTGCTGGCCCACGGCTGGCGCGTACGCGGCCTGCATCGCGACCCCGCGCGGGCGGCCCGCGAGGCGGTCGGCCTGGAGGCCATCGAATGGGTGAAGGGCGACGCCATGTCGGCCGCCGAGGTGACAGCGGCGGCGCTGGGCGCGGAGCTGATCGTCCACGCCGCCAGCCCGCCCGGCTACAGGAACTGGGCGGGCCTGGCCATGCCCATGCTGGAGGCCAGCATCGCGGCGGCCAAGGCTACCGGCGCGCGGATCCTCTTCCCGGGCAATGTTTACAACTACGGCCCCGACGCCTTCCCGATGATGGCCGAGGACGCGCCGCAGAACCCCAGCACGCGCAAGGGCGCGATACGGGTGGCGATGGAGCAGCGGCTGGAAAGCGCGGGCGTGCGGACTCTGGTGGTCCGGGCCGGCGACTTCTTCGGCCCGGTCAGCGCCAGCTCCTTCCTGACGGAGGGGCTGGTGGCCAAGGACAAGCCGCTGAAAAGCGTCGCCTATCCCGGCCCGCGCGAAATTCGCCACTGCTGGGCCTATCTTCCCGACCTCGCCGAGACCATGGCGCGGCTGGCGGATATCGAGGCCACCCTGCCCGACCAGGCCGCCTACCAGTTCGGCGGCCATCAGGTCACCGGCGACGAGATGATCGCCGCCCTGGAGGGTGTCGCGGGCCGCAGGCTGACGGTGAAGCGCTTCCCCTGGCTGGCCCTCCGCGCCCTGGGCCCCTTCGTGGAGATGCTCCGCGAACTCGCCGAGATGCGCTACCTCTGGGACAACACCGTCCTGCTGGACAACGCCCGGCTGGTGAAAACCCTCGGCGCGGAGCCCCAGACGCCCCTGGAAACCGCGCTTCGGACCGCCCTTCAGGGTCAAGGTTGCCTCCCGCTCGACCAAAAAGCCGCAGCCTGAGGCAAATCCTTGCGCGGGCCTGGCGGAATTCGTCGCCGGGCGCTGGACTTAAGGGCCCCTGCGACCCTACATGCCGCCCATGTTCGGCAAGACCCTTTACGACAAGATCTGGGACGCCCACGTCGTTGCGCAGCAAGACGGCGAGGCGATCCTCTATATCGACCTGCACCTGATCCACGAGGTGACGACGCCCCAGGCCTTCGCCGGCCTGCGCGCCGCCGGCCGCTCCGTGCGTCGCCCCGACCGCACGCTGGCGGTGGCCGACCACAACGTCCCCACCGAGGGCCAGGCGCTCGGCGTCGGCGCTGTGGCCGATGAGGAGGCGCGCCTGCAGCTCCAGACCCTGGAGCGCAACGTCAAGGACAACGGCATCGAGTTCTTCCCGATGGGCGATATCCGCAACGGGATCGTCCACGTGGTGGGGCCCGAGCAGGGCCGCACCCAGCCGGGCATGACCATCGTCTGCGGCGACAGCCACACCTCGACCCACGGCGCCTTCGGCGCACTCGCCCAGGGCATCGGCACCTCGGAAGTCGAGCACGTGCTGGCCACACAGACCCTGCGCCAGAAGAAGTCGAAGAACCTGCGGGTCACCGTCAACGGGACCCCGGGCCCGGGCGTCGGCGCCAAGGACTTCGCGCTCGCCATCGTCGGCGCCATCGGCACGGCGGGCGGCACCGGCTCGGTGATCGAATATGCCGGGGAGGCCATCCGGGGCCTGTCCATGGAAGGCCGCATGACGCTCTGCAACCTGGCCATTGAGGCCGGGGCCCGGGCGGGTCTCGTGGCGCCCGATCAGAAGACCTTCGACTACATGGTGGGCCGACCGGCCACGCCGAAGGGCGCGGCCTGGGAGATGGCGCTCGCCCACTGGAAGACCTTCTTCTCCGACGACGACGCGGTGTTCGACCGCGAGGTGGTGCTGGACGCCGCCGACATCGCCCCCACCGTCACCTGGGGCACGTCGCCTGAGGACGTCGTGGCGGTGACCGGAAACGTACCCGCGCCGGAGAGCTTCGCGACCCCGGACAAGAAGATCTCCGCCGAACGGGCGCTGGACTATATGGGCCTCATCGCCGGCCAGCCGATCACCGAGGCCAGGGTGGACGTGGTGTTCATCGGCTCCTGCACCAACAGCCGGATCGAGGATCTGCGTTCCGCCGCCGCGGTGGCCCAGCACGCCTTCCTGAACGGCCGCCTGGTGGCGCCCCACGTGCGGGCCCTGGTGGTGCCGGGCTCGGGCCTGGTGAAGGAACAGGCCGAGGAGGAAGGCCTGGACGCCATCTTCAAGGCCGCCGGCTTCGACTGGCGCGAGCCGGGCTGCTCGATGTGCCTGGGCATGAACCCCGACCGACTGGCGCCAGGGGAACGCTGCGCCTCGACCTCCAACCGCAACTTCGAGGGCCGCCAGGGCCGGGGCGGACGCACCCACCTGATGAGCCCGGCCATGGCCGCCGCCGCCGCCATCGCAGGCCACATCGTCGACGTCCGGGAGATGATGTCGTGATCACGGGCTTAGATCACATCGCTCTGGCGGTGAACGATCTGGACGCGGCCGTCGCCGGCTACCGCGCCTTGCTGGGCCGCGAACCCAACTGGATCGGCGGCGACGGCGGCGCCCGCCACGCCTGGTTCCAGCTGCCCAACATGGCGCTCGATGTCATCAGCCCCAATGGCGAGGGCGCCTTCGGCGACACGATCCGCCAGCACCTGGCCGAGCACGGCGAGGGCATCTGGGCCATCGCCTTCACGGTGGAGAACGCCGAGGCCTCGCAGAAGCTGGCCGAGCGCCGGGGCCTGCGGGGCAGCGCGCCCGGTCCCACCCGCTCGACCCACGACGATGGCCGCAAACGCTACTGGACCACCAGCGCGCTCAACGCCGCCGACACCGGCGGCTTGAACATCCTGCTGGTGGATCCGCCCCGCAGCGGCGAGCCCTGGCCGTTGTCGGCGCCCGTCGAGAGCGAAGCCTCGGCGGTGAGCGAGCTCGACCATGTGGTGATCAACACCGCCAATCCCGACCGGGCGCTCGCCATCTACGGCGCCAAGCTCGGCCTTGATCTGCGGCTGGACCGCGCCAACGAACAGTGGGGCGTGCGCCAGCTGTTCTTCCGCTGCGGCTCGGCGGTGGTGGAGATGGGCGCCAGCCTCAAGCTGCCGGTGTCCGACGCCCCCGACCGTTTCGGCGGCCTGGCCTGGCGAGTCACCGACGCCGACGCGGCCCGCGCCCGGATCGCGGCGGCCGGCTTCGACGTCTCGGAGGTCCGCACGGGCCGCAAGCCCGGTACCAAGGTCTTCACCCTGCGCTCGGGCGTGCCCTCGGCCCCGGCCCTGATCATCCAGCAGAACGCCTGAGTTTCCGATGAAAGCCTTCACCAAGCTCGATGCGCGTATGGCCCCACTGACCATGGCCAATATCGACACCGACCAGATCATCCCCAAGCAGTTCCTCAAGACCGTGGAGCGCGAGGGCCTGGGCCGTGGGCTGTTCTACGACTTTCGCTTCGACGAGCAGGGGGTGGAGAAGACCGACTTCGTCCTGAACCGCCCGGAGTATTCGGGCGTCGGCGTCCTGGTGGCCGGCGACAATTTCGGCTGCGGGTCGAGCCGCGAGCATGCGCCCTGGGCCCTGCTGGACTTTGGGATCAGCTGCGTGATCTCCACCTCCTTCGCCGACATCTTCTACAACAACTGCTTCCAGAACGGCCTGCTGCCGGTGGTGCTGAAACCTGAAGAGGTCCAGGCCCTCATGGAAGAGGCCAAGGGCGGCAACCACGTGGTCACCGTCGACCTTGAGGCCCAGACGGTGGTGTCGCCCTCGGGCGCGGCGTTCAGTTTCCAGATCGACCCGCAGCGCAAGGCCAAGATGCTCCAGGGCCTGGACGCCATCGGCGAGACCCTGACCGCCGCCACCGACATCGACGTCTATGAGAGCAAGCGAGCCCTGTCCGAGCCCTGGCTGGAACGGGCGTGACCGTCATCATCGCCGG